>JBNLCS010000374.1:0-3527 GCA_050303935.1 Bacteroidales bacterium | reverse complement strand
CTGTTGATTATAATAGCCTTGGTGGTGACGGGTTATTGGGCCGGGGCTGGAACTTAAGTGGTATCTCAGCCATCCGGCGTGTGCCCAATGATATTTACCACGATGGTTCTGCAAAAGAAGTGAATTTTGATGCTGACGATAAGTTTGCTTTTGACGGACAAAGGCTAATAGCTACAAACGGGACTTATGGTGCCAATAATACCGAATATCATACCGAAATAGAAAGCTTTGCAAAAATCTATTCCTATGGCACTGCCGGTATTGGCCCTGCATGGTTTAGGGTAATAACCAAAGGTGGTACCATCCTTGAGTTTGGTAATACAGCCAATTCGCGTATTGAGGCCCAGGGCAGGAGCGATGCATTGATGTGGTACCTTAACAAGGTTACCGATCCATTGGGTAATTATATGGTTTTTACTTACCACGAAGATAATACCAAAGGAGAAGCCTATATCGAAAAAATTGAATATACAGGAAATGAAACGACCAGTTTGTCACCATATGGTTCTGTAAATTTCTATTACCAGCAAAGGAATGATCCGAGGTTTTCATATGTTGGTGGTTCGAAAATTACAAATAGTGTGGTATTAAGCAAAATTGTTAGCAAATATGGCACTTCGCAGGTAAGGGAATACAATTTCAATTATGCAAATGATCCATTCACCAGGCTTTTAGAAATAATAGAAAAAGGAAAAGACGGAACAGCCTATAATTCCACAGTAGTAGATTGGGGCCGTTTTGCCTGGGATTATAAGGAGGAAATCCTCGATTTAAAAGACAAAAAATTCTTTTTCGCTGATTTTAATGGCGATGGAAGGCAGGATTATATATCTTACGCTGATAAAGAAACTTATTCTTCCACAGACGAATGGAGCTTAAATATTGCCAATGCTGATGGTACCTACACGGTAAAGTCAACCGCATTATTAGGAAGTAATTTTACCTGTTTTTATATAGCCGATTTTAATGGCGATGGAATGGACGATCTGCTTAGGTATTCTTATCTTAACAAAACATACCGACCTTTATTTTCTGACGGAAATGGATCGTTTTATTCTACCAAGTCCAACATTACCTTTGATTACATGACCGAGGCTATTATTGGAGATTATGATGGTGACGGACGTACAGATTGCCTCTTCCGTAAAAGGGCAGAACAATCTGTTGGAAATAACTGGGAGATTTATTCCTACAGCTCTAGTGGTTACTATGGGAACCTTATGTCCAAAACGTATTATTACCAGGATGGCTACAGTTTCCCGTACGATTCACAAACCGATGAAATCTATCTTGATTTGAACGGCGATGGAAAAATTGACTGCAAAGTTACACCCGATGGAAAGGTTACCTATGATGAAACTAAATTTGGCAAGCTGCCTTCAACGTACTTAACCCGCACCACATTTAACCACAAGCTGTTTGATTATAATGCAAATGGCAAAACCGATATAAAATCTGATAGCACAATCATTGAATTTGACGGGCACGGATTTACAACAAGCCAAATGACTGGTGCTTTAGCTATGGATGAAGCAGGTGATTTTAACGGGGATGGAATAACTGATTTCTTAAGTAGTGTAACAGATAAGCAAGTAAAAATATATTATGGCACTGGTACCCTGAATTATATTATAAAGGATTTTTCATTTGAAGCCGCTGTTTATGGTCAAAAATCCGTTGGGGATTTTAATGGTGACGGACTCTCTGATATCATTATAAGCGGCATCAATTTAAATTATCTTTCCACCTCTTATCCTGTCCCTGCCTTTTATATTGCATTAAGCAATGGCAATGGTTTTGGTGTATTAAACAGAAACGATCCTAATGAAATTCGTATGGCAAGTTCTTTTTTGATGCCTGGTGATATTAATGGAGATGGACTAGCAGATATCATATTTAAAAATGCAGGAAATCAGGATATTTACATTTCTACCTTTTCGCAAGGGAAAAGACACCTTATGGTCAGGTCCATCTCAAATGGCCTGGGCATAAAAACAGAATTTGAGTACAAACCTTTAACCGATGCTTCGGTATATACCAAAGGTTCAGGGGCAGTGTTCCCAATAATGGATTACCAGGGAACAAACTATGTGGTAAGTTCTATAAAAACCCCTGATGGTGTTGGTGGAAAATCAATCAACAACTATACCTACAGCAATGCCAAAATACACCGAAAGGGGCAGGGGTTTCTTGGATTTATGCAAAACACGGTAACCAATGTTGCTACCAATACTGTAACTACAAATACGTTTGATTTCGACAACGCGTATAACCATGTTTACCTTAAAAAAAGTGAAACGAAAGTAGGCGGCAACCCGGTTTCCGAATCAGGCAGCAGCTTATCTTTTTGGTCATTAGGAGGCAAACGTTATCTGCCATATACCTCAAGCAGTTATAGTACTGATAAATTGACAAATACGACAGTAAATAATACATTCACGGTTGATATTAACGGCAACCTTTTAAGTACAAATAATGGGGCTTTCATTCAAACCTATAAAAATTATAATGCTTTTGGGCAACCAGGTAAGATATATAGTGTAGGTATTCCTCATGCTTCTGACGAAGTTCAATATACGTGTACAGGAAATGACCTATTATCCCAATGGTTTGCTTAAGCAGTCTGTTACCGATCCGGGGAAAACCAAAGCGGTAACCACCAATTACACCTACGACTTTGCCAACCATATCTATTCGGTGGAAGTATCGGCCACCGGACTTGAAACCAGGACATCGTCGGTAAAATACGACAACAAGAACCGTTTTGCAATAAAACAGACTAACAGTTTGGGTCATTTTACGGAAGCTACTTACGATGAGGTGCTTGGTGTGGTAAAAACCAGTAAAGATATCAATGGGCTGGAGAGTACCTTTACTTACGATGCTTTTGGCAGACAAACCGAATCGCTGGGACCAGATGGCACACATGCGGTAAATACGATGGCATGGTGCAATGGCACTCCTTCGGGGGCGCTATATTACAGCCAAACTGCTACTACTGGTTCGCCAACAGTTAAAACATATTTCGATTTTCTTGGCCGTGCCATAAAATCAGAAGCGCCAGGTTTCGATGGCCGGATGATTGTTGCTGAACAAATTTACAATAAGCTGGGGCAATTGTACAAAAGCTCTGAGCCTTATTTTCAGGGAGGTACTAAACGTTGGACCACAAATACTTACGACAGTTACGGTCGTTTGGCCCGGACACAGGCCCCCAACAGCACAATTACCAATACATACAGTGATAAAACGGTAAGCACTACAAATACCACCACGGGGCAAACAATGTCGAAAACATTAAATAGCCTGGGGCAGCTTGTATCAGCAACCGATCAGGGCGGTACCATTGCATACACCTATTTCCCTTCTGGTAAACCCAAAACTATTGTAACAAATGGTATAACTACAAGTATGGGTTATGATGAATATGGTAACCAGACCAGCCTGACTGACCCAAATACAGGCACTACAAACTATGATTACAATGCTTACGGTGAACTAATATCGCAGACTGATTCCAAAGGGGA
>JBNLCS010000373.1:0-6621 GCA_050303935.1 Bacteroidales bacterium | reverse complement strand
TAATATATAAAGGAATTCAGCGTATTTAAAGATACCGTATCAGTAAAAGTAGTATCCTGAATGGTACCTGACAATGCCATAAAAGGGCCATCCTCCTGATTAGAGAAATACACACGATACCCGTTCAAATCGTTGTCTTTTCCAAGTGGCCAGGTTATGGTTACCAGACCTGCACTGTCTATGATTCCTTTAAGGCCCACCGGTTTCTCCGGTGGAATGGCATCCGGGACGAAAACGTATGCGGGCATCGACTGCTGAACATTTTTAGCCGTGTCTACACTAACCACTACATAATACCTTCCACCTTCTTTCACGGGATTAGCATCGGTATATGCTCTTGCTTGCCTGGATAATGGCTTTCTGTGTACTGGCTGGAAAGGGCCATTCACATTGTCACTGGTACCTACAAAATATCCTTGTAAATCAGATGCTAATTCTTCCATTTCCCATTCTATATTAACCTTACCTGACTTATCCAACTCAGCTTTTTTAATTACCGGGGCCACTGGTGGGGTACGGTCCCGGCCCATAACACTGAGAGGTCCCGACCACGGACTAACATCACCAAAAGGTGAGATCCCTGCAATACGGTACATGTATGTTTTGTAATTTGCATCCAGTGAATCAACATATGTGATATCGTTGGTTTTTTCGCCTATCTGAAACTTAATAAAAGGCTTATCATTTAGCTGTTCATAGCTTTTGCCTTTATTAGCTGATCTTTCTATGTAATATGCGGTATAATACATTTTCTCGGGCCAGTTTAGTACAATCACCTTATCTCCTTCCTTAGCTGTGAGCCCGTCAGGTGCTAAAGGTTTATAAACATCGTTAACATTTAAGATATATTGGGTAGTATCACTAATAAACGATTCAATGGCATGTGGGGAATAAATACGATAAATGTATTTCATTCCTGCTTTCACATCCTTATCAACATACCTCAAACCTAATCCATTGGCAGCCAGGGGAGATATATCGGCTGCCAGCATGGCAAATGAATGTCTCAATATGGCATCATCAGCCATGTTTTGCATCATCTGTACTTCACCCATGGATTCTTCTACCTGAAACGATTTGCCGTAAAGTGCCTGGGCAGCAACAGCAGCATAATCATCTTTTTCAATGCCTTTGTTTTCCCAATCGTCCAGTGCCCAAGGCTTGATAGCATTGGTTGTTAATTTTTGAAAAGCTGTTTCCTGAACTTTATTGTCTTTATCCAGGCTGATCCTTTCCAGAACAAACCCGGCATTATTGAACGTACGAAAAGCAAATGCATCCTTATACCCCCATCTGAGAACAATAGAGTCTCCATATGACCTTGCCGTCAGGGCAATATGTACATTGGATATCTCCTGGCTTACTTTAACCAGCTGCGCTTCTTTGTCTTTTTTCTTTCTCTGTCCGAATAACATAGTTCCTGAAAAAAGAATTAACAATAGACTTAAAATAAGGCTTAAACGGGTTGTTTTCATTGGTTTGTATTTTATATCAGGTTTCATATTCCAAATTTATAATCTTAATTTATCCTTTATGCAATACTACTGAAGGCTATTATGAATAGTTTCTTCAAAGTTAGAGATGGCATAATTCATAATTCACACACTACGCTTACTCTGATCTACTGTATCCCTCCCATATTCAAATTCATCTGTCCTCCCAAAGCTCCCATTCCGGCATTCATACCGGCACTCAGGCTTGTTCCTGTCATTGAAACACTTCCAAGGGAAGAACTGGCCATATCAAAGGCTTGTCCAACGTTACTGTAAAACCCGGCAAAATCTACAGGAGACGGATCGGTAAATCCCATAGCCTTATCCATAAATACATTGGGAATTGTTGGCATACCCCGACCGGCTGAATAATTAAAGTGATACTTAAGGCTTATCACGTTAACCTTATCCGGTAATTGTAACATTTCCAGGCCAACCCCCAAACCATACGGAGCCTGCACATTTACCCCTCCCGCCTGCAAGGTTACACCTTGTACCGACATTCCTGATGAAGCAAAATTAGTTGCTCCCATCACAGGGATGTTGGTCCCCCTAATCATGTAAGTCATACCTGAACTATTATTTCCGGCCGGTGGAGGGGTAATCACATTATCAAGCATGATTTCTGCACAAACAGAATGATCAGGGAAATACATCATTTCAACACCATCAAATATCTCAATATCCGATAAAATAGGTGCTGTATTGGCTATAAGTTCTTTTGAAGCCACATAACCACCCAGCTCTGCACCGAAATTGGGCAATGCAAATTTCGTTGCCCCTCCGGCCTCAAGCATGTTGACAATATCATAAAACAATTGGCCTGCATATTGATTTACAAAAAATTCATCTATATTGATTACCGGGTCGGTGTTATAGGTATTTCCAGTTTTGTTCGGTTTGGAATAGCCATTGATTTCATATTCATCGAACTGTTCTCTTCCTGACAAACATATACCGTGCGGGTAAAGCATGCCCAACTGTTCAGTGGATGAAACATTCAATTTTTGTCTCAGGTTGGCCATGATGGTATTGTCATCCTGTAGCTCATCTCCCGAGAGGTGTACATAAAGAGTATTGTACATATTATCTCCACCAAACGGCCTTGAATACCTGGTGTCAAATACCATCTCAGCAATTTCCAGGTTGTTTAATTTGGTAACATAATCGGCATATTCACTGGTCCTGAAATAAACACTGTATAACAACTGTTCGTTACTTGCAACAACAAGTTTATCCTGGTTAATTTCTCTCTGGTTCTGCGTAATACTATTGCCGTCAGTAAACCAGGACTTCAATTCATGAAGCTCCATAAGTACATAAGGTGTATTGCCCGATTGTTGTTTTCTCGTCCAACGTGCCTTAAATTGCATACAATAGATGGTTGATGGCTGAATACCCTGAGGAATATCAAAATTAAAGGTATTGCCCGAATTGGTAATTGGTGTTTCAATACCTTGTCCCTGGGCTGATCCCAGTGGTATAAACTCAGCAAAAAATTCAATATTATATTCAGCAGGATCAACTGGTAATGCAAACACGCTGAAATCCATGTTCTGTATCATATTGATGGTACCATTACTAAACCCCTGGGGCAGGAAATTACGTTGCCGGTCAAAGGGGATGGTGTAACGTACATTCTCATCTGCCAGTTTATCCAACCCTTCATTGGTAGTGAAGGTAACTGTTTCTGTTTCCACAAATTCAGTACCATCATGTTTTTTGGCCCGTTGCCATGAACCATCTACATATTCATCCACTGTAGCATATACGGTTAATGTATAATTGGTTAAAGGTGACAGAATGGTATGTGGGTTTATGCTGAATCCAAAACCATCTTCACTCAATATTTTTCCACCACTCTCACTTTGATTAGAAGAACTTTTCTTTAAGCTGAATGTAAGGTTGCTGGAATTAAACCTGAAAACACGCTGCGTCACCGTACCGTTGTCATGATCTATTTCATCAATTGTAAACTGGTTTGGTGTAATCCGGAAATTAGTGGCTACAGTTGGAAAAATATCTATACTAATATCCGTGTTATCCTGTTCATTGGGATAAATATCAGCAATAATATCCAGGGATTCCAATACATCAGTTGGCATGGTCACGCACTTGTCTCCATGGGTAAATTTATAACTAAAACTACCTTCAATCAGTCCGTCCAGGATCCTAAACTGTCCGGCAATGGCACCTTCGATCCAGGTCGGGTTTGTACCCCCTCCAACGAGTACTGCACCAGCCATAGCTTCTAATATTTTGGCATCCAGTTCATAGAATTTCAGATCAATATGAATACTTAGCATTACTTCTATGGATGCATAAAGCTGCCCCATGGCGTACCAGCCATTGATACCTGCAGGATCACCACTTCCATCACAGGAATAATCGGTTTGTTGCAACGAAAAGTCGAACCCTGCCCTGGCATCCAGACTTCCTTTTATAATCAGGAATGTTCCGGAATAGTGGAATTCCATATCGGCACCAAAAATAATTCCCCTGCCCCCATTGATCAATGCTGTGTTACGCTGGGTAAGAAAACTGGTATTTACACCACAGGTATTCAATACATCCAGGACATCCTGAGGGATTGAAGGTACCGGGTCCAGTATAGTCCCCGCTTCAAAGTAAGCTGTAAGTTGAAACAAATTAGCAATGGTCAAAGAACAACTTTGTTCCGGCCTGGGCCTTCCCATATAAATGTACCAGCCACCGGGCTCAAAGTGGAATTGTGAAGGAACGGTTGCCGTAATGGCTTTCATCTTCAGGTTCCCTGTGAGGTCGGCATGGAAAATATCATTTTGAAAATCATAGAAGACAGCCAGCTTTCCTGTAACCATAGCTTCTTTCGATTTATCACTTTTTGCAATAACCCTTGCATTCCCATCCAGATAAAACATGTTAATACCCTCATTGCTGTTGAAATCCATCTCAAGGTTTACATCGGCATTAAATGTTTTTCGTTCCTGTAGTCCAAAAAGCAGCATCGCCTTCAAACCTAACGAAATATTTTTATCGGGTACATAGGTTATCCCTGAGGGCGCAGAGTTAGAGTCTTTATGATTTTCAGGATCTTCCGTAGCAATTTCTTTTGTTTGCGTTGTGGTATCCCGACTCATATGGTAATAAGCGCCCCCACCAAAACCATACCCATAAACATAAGGAGGAAATAGGGCAACCCCGTTTTGCATTTCTGCGAAAGCATCAAAATACCAGTATTTATAATCACCATCCTGACTTGTCTGATCTTCCATTGTACCAAACTGTGCCTTACAGGTAACAGTTACTACTTTGGGAACCTCAACAACGGCAGTTCCCCTAAACCCATCACCATATACCTGGTCGTCTTTATAAAAATTCAATGATCCTTTTATCTTAAAAACACCCAGGTTTCCACTTATTTTAAGGGAATCGATAAGGCCTTTATCAAATTCGTAATAGCTGCGGGTTGTAGTGGTAGTGCTTTTTTGTCCGAAAATTTTCAGATTGGTTTCTGCCATGGGCAAACTAACAAATTTCACCAGTTCTATTTCACTTTTTAATTCAATAACAGGCTCAACTCCGGCAACCACATTAATCTGCTTTACATCAAGTACAAATCCTGATATTTTGCTTTTATTAGTGGAACTGCCCTTTGATAATGTCCCTACATTTAAAACATCTGTAGCCGAATTGATAGTCATATGCTGGAATTCAACATTCCGTAGTTTCAGTTTTTTTATCATATCTACATTTCCATCAATATCAAATGATCCGGTGAGATCAGCAGTAGCATTCAATACACCAGCATTTTTTCCAACAGTAATACTGGATGATTCTTCAATATCCATTTTTGCTTTCCACATGGGCACCCTAAGGTCACCACGTTCCTGCATGGCAAATTGGTAGTTAAGGTTTCCATTGTCCATATTGAGCAAACAGGAATAATTTATCAATGATGTGTCTTCAGCAATAGGAAGCAGTAATTTACCGGAAAATTCACCATAACTGAAACTATTTTTAAGGATCCCCACACTAAGTTCATTCATGGAAAAACGCCACCCGTCTATTTTACCATTACTTAATGACAACAGGTTTGTCTCCTCCATTTCAACCGAAATACCCTGGGCATCGATCACCAAACCGGTTATATTGATGTTTACCGGATCATCGTTTACAGTAATGCTCAAATCCTGACCCGGAAAATCAGCCGTAGCTGTAGAAACTACAAACCCATGCCATATAGATTGATTACCAGAAGGTTCATTGACTGTGTAAAACATAGGTATCCCAACCGGATTTCTTAAATCGGAATGATCATAAAAGGCATTGCCCGCATGGAACAAGAAATCCTCAATACCCGGAGCTTTGAATTCACTGTCAAAATCTACTGTTCCTATCCAGTCTCCCCATGAATTTGCATTAGCCGTAATGGAAGCCTTAACGGGAGTAGTTTGATCCGCTTGTATCAACTTGTTTACTGGGAAGGTGTATTCGGCATGAACCCTCAAATTCAGAAAGCCCGATTGATCGAAAGTAACATAACTACCGGAATCAGATGGTGTTGATCCGCTACCTAGTGTACCTTTTCCTTTCATTAGTAAATCTCCTGAACCGTCAATAAAGCTCAGGTTAACATCCTGTGGTAAAAATAACACTGCTTTTGTGTTGCAGATGCTGGCAGCATCCATGCATATATATTTTTTTCCGAACCCCAACACCGAAGGATTGGCATCAGGAACCTGTATAGCTGCAACAGCATCGAAAGAAGCTTGTTCGGGAGTAAAATACAAACCTGTAATGGCTATAACCCTGCTTTCTCCATTCACCAGTTTATGGATTCCAAGGGGTAAATTTATACTTGCTCCGGGTTGCACATTGTTTGATAGTTGTGAAGAATGGGTATTGAAATAATTCTGCATATCCATCGCCTGTGAAGCAGATAATGTTAGATCTGTTGACCCGGCTGTACCAGCAGGAATGAAACCGGCATCTTGATTTATATCAGCTTCTGCCGTACCGGCTATCACTGTGTTAGACTGGTTGACCTGAAGATTAGTAAATATTACATTCACAGACACATTGGTTCCACCACCTATCGAAAATGGTATGGTACCCTCTCCACCGAAACGCCCCTGGTTATCCGGCT
>JBNLCS010000372.1:0-3917 GCA_050303935.1 Bacteroidales bacterium | reverse complement strand
AATTACGATGATGGGTTCGTAATATGGATAAACGGGGAGGAAGTAATAAACAGAAATGCCCCAAGTATAAGGGCATATGATGCGTTTGCTACAATAAACCATGAATCGGGAGGGCCGGAACCTATCACAATAAATACCTCTTCAATTAACCTTTTGGAAGGTGAAAATACAATTGCAGTTCAGGGGTTTAATATTTCACTTGAAAGTTCTGATTTTCATTTGTCTGTAAGACTAAATGGAGAAGTTGTTGTTGTACAGCCTGATTTGCCCGAATTTATTGATACCATAGGGGTTACTTTTAGTCATAATGCCGGGTATTACCCATCTCCATTTACCTTAACATTAACATCACCAGATTCAACTGCTAATTTAATTTTTACACTTGACGGCAGTAACCCGCAAACTTCTTTAAACGCGATTACCGCCACTAATGATACGTCAATTACCATTGACCCGGCCCTCACAAATAAAAGGCCTGCAACACCAGCTTTTTCTGTAAAGGCTTCCATAGTAAAACCTGGTTATTTACCATCTAAACCATCTGCACGAACATATATCTTTCTTGACAATGTCCTTACACAATCATATCCCGGGGCGCCCTGGCCAGATTATGATGTTAATGGGCAGGAAATAGATATTGAAATGGATCCTCAAGTAGTAAACGACCCCGACTATGCCGACAACATGGACGACGCTTTTGCCCAGATCCCCAGTATCTCAATTACAACGGGAATAGATAACTTGTTCCACGAATCGAAAGGTATCTATGTGAACGCATGGGGGCATGGTGCTGAATGGGAAAGGGAATGTTCTGTAGAGCTTATTGATCCTAATGATGAAAACAAAGGGTTTAGTGTAAATGCAGGACTTAGAATCCGTGGTGGATGGAGCAGGCATAATGAATACCCGAAACATGCTTTCCGGCTATTTTTCAGGGAAGAATATGGTACTCCGAAACTTTATTATCCCCTTTTTGAAGACGAAGGTGTATCTGAATTTGATAAAATAGATTTGCGGTGTGCCCAAAATTATTCATGGTCAAACGGAAGCAGGGAAAGAAACACAATGGTTAGGGAAGTGTTTTCCCGCGATTCGCAACGGGACATGGGACAGCCATATACGCGAAGCAGATATTATCATTTGTACCTGAACGGTATGTACTGGGGTATATTTCAAACCCAGGAACGTGCAGAAGCAAGGTATGCCTCCAGCTATTTTGGTGGTAGCAGTGATGATTATGATGTGGTAAAAGTTAGTACTGAAAACTGGGTGTATAGTATTGAGGCTACTGATGGTAACACGGATACCTGGCAAAGGGTTTATAATTATTGTAACCAGGGATTTTCTGATAATATAAATTACTACGGGATACAAGGGAAAAATGAGTATGGGGAACCTGTTCCCGGAGGAGAAATACTTGTAGATATTGACAACCTCATTGACTATATGATCCTTATTTTTTACACGGGTAATTTTGATGCCCCAACATCGTCTTTTGGAAGTAACAGTATGCCAAATAATTTTTATGCTATAAATAAACGGGACGATAAATCAAAGGGATTTGTATTTTTTAACCATGATGCAGAGCATTCTCTTTTAATAACAAATGAAGGACCAGGCTATGGAATAGATGAAAACAGGGTTACGTTGAGTAATATGAGTGTAAGTGATTTTTCTGAGTTTCATCCTCAATGGTTACATCATAAACTAACCGAAAATGCCGAATATCGCATGCGCTTTATGGACAGGGTGGCCTTGCACATGACAGGAAATGGAGCATTAACTGTTGATAAGGCATTGGAAAGGTTTAACAATCGCGCAAATGAAATTGATATGGCCATAATAGCCGAATCGGCAAGATGGGGGGACAGGACAGGATACCCGGCAACGAAAAATGACAATTGGCTACCTGAAATTGAAGCTATGCGAAATAATTATTTTCCTGTGCGAACCAATATTGTCCTGGATCAGATGGAAGAAGCGGATTTATGGACTGCACTAAAGGCCCCGAGGATTTCTGAATCCGGAAAAACACTGTATGATCCGAATTATACTTTAACGGGACCACAACAAATAAAAATTGTAAACCCAAATAGTAATGGGACTATATATTATACCATCAACGGTAAAGATCCACGTAAAATTGGTGGGGAACCAGTTTCCTCTGCAATTAATACCGATTCCGATGTTACATTAAACATTGATAATTCAACCATTATTAAAGCACGTATTTTAAACGGTGAACAATGGAGCCCTTTAAAAGAGATCAGCTTTATATCAGATGATGATGACTATTCTATGCTAAAAATTACTGAATTGAATTACAATCCATTGGATAATATTAATGGATTAGATACCGTATCGGGTAAATCATATGAATTCATAGAGTTCAAAAATACCGGAGAAAAATCACTTAATTTAGGAGGCTTGGTCCTGGATTCTGCCGTTTACTATGAATTTCCTGAGAATACGCTTCTGGAACCAAATGGTTTTTATGTTATCGCAACCAGACCAAAAAATTTCTATGACAAGTATGGAAAAGTTCCATCAGGGAATTGTGAAAACTTTTTTGACAATTCAGGTGAACTGGTGCTGCTTCACGATGCTGAAGGCAATGAAATAATTTTATTCACTTATGATGATGAAATACCCTGGCCACTAGGACCAGATGGATCCGGGTACACGTTAACTGCCTTTGAAAAAAATCCGACAGGTGACCCAAATAATGTTAGCTACTGGATGTATTCATCAATTATTGACGGATCACCTTTTGCCGATGACCCTTCGTTTGTTAGTGTTGAACCTATTTCAGCAGAATTGTTAGTTAAACCGTACCGGATATTCCCAAATCCGGCAACAGACAAATTATATATTATTTGTGAAAATACGGATACCAATGCAAAACTTCGGATTACCGACATACATGGAAGACAGGTTTATTCAGAAGAATATTTTAACTCCGGTAGTATAAATTTAGAAACTATTGGTTTAAAAACCGGTGTTTACATCCTTACAATACAATCTGAGGAACAAATACAAACTACAAAAATTGTTGTAAACAGGTAATTGGTCTAACTTTAAAATTTTTATCAAAATATATTACATGCAAAATGAACCGGAAAAAATATCCGGTTCATTTTCCTATATTTTGACTATGGAAAGTTGCAAAATAAATTATTTGATGACTAACTATAACAAGTATTGAATGACACAGTTTATTGTATAGCCCCCTTTTTAAGCGTAGTATTTACTAGGCTGTTTTAATTTTATATTTCATCTAATTCTAAATTATTTTCCAATCCTGCAAAATTACTTGCACTACTTTATACATACGCTTCTGGTTTTTTCACAATTTCTGCTTTAACCGGGTTGTTGTGTATATGGTCAATACATTTATCAATCCGTTCGTTATCATCCATTTCAACGGCATGATTTTCATGTGTCCACAACTGATATGTATTGTTCCTTTTATGTCTGCTTGCAGCATTTCTAAAAATCTTTAAAAACCATTCCTTCCTGCTTTCATTTATTTCTTGTATTGTATCAAGTATTTTTTATTTGTATGCCTCTTAAAATCACGTATTGTATTGCTTAATTCACCCGTTTTACTTTTTGCCAATAAATGAATGTGGTTGCTCATCATTACATAAGCATAAATTTCAAGACCTTTATTTTTTCTACAGTAACATAAGCTTTCTATTACAATATCTCTGAAGTCTTTTCTTGTAAAAATATCGGCCCAATGAACAACCTGTATTGTTATATAATATAATGCTTCCTGGTCTTTTGTTTGATAGACGGTAGTCATAATTTTTTGCTGAAAAATATTAAAAATCAATACCTAAAGCAAAAATAATGTTATATCGTTTTGTTATGATAGTTACAAACTATCTTTTAAATCCGACGTAATCGCAGAT
>JBNLCS010000371.1:0-15742 GCA_050303935.1 Bacteroidales bacterium | reverse complement strand
CAACACCGGAAACCGAAGCGCAGCCACCAACACCGGAAACCGAAGCGCAGCCACCAACACCGGAGACTATAGCGCAGCCACCAACACCGGATACCAGAGCGCAGCCACCAACACCGGAAACCGAAGCGCAGCCACCAACACCGGAAACCGAAGCGCAGCCACCAACACCGGAGACTATAGCGCAGCCACCAACACCGGATACCAGAGCGCAGCTATTGTAAAAGGAAAACAATCAATAGCTATAGCAACAGGTTATGAATCAAAAGCAAAAGGCAAAAAAGGATGTTGGATTGTTCTTGCTGAATGGGATGAAGATTATAATATAATAAATGTCAAATCATGCAAAATAGATGGAAAGAAAATAAAAGAGGATGTATTTTACATGTTGAAAGATAATAAATTTGTTAAATGCGATTAATTATGACAATACAACAAAAAACAAAATCCAAAGGTAGGATTATAGAGTTTGAAAGGAGAAATCCTACAGACCAAGTAGAAAACTTCAAACTACCTGAGAGTACAATAAACCGTAAGCACTTAAAACGTGTATTAGACATGTACATGTACGATCATCTTACAAAGGATGAATACGAAGATCATTTGAATCTATACTTAGCATTTGATTTTGATACTATTGAATTAATAAATACAAAACGTGACTTATGAAACATTTCATTAAAAAACTATTAAGCAGCCAGAAATACAGGCAGCAATGTATACCTGAAAAAGATACACAAAGCGCATTAGCTATATTACAAAAGTTATATTGTAATAAAGAAATAGGCATAGGTGAGTATGAAATAATCCGGCCTATTCATTGGAAATTCAATTTAAATTAACTATATTCGTATTACAAACCAATTAAAAATAAAGAATTATGAGTTATTCAAAACCAAGACAACAAAGTCCTGCCGTTAAATATATTGAATGGTCAGGAAGTGAAGGTAAGTTTTTCTATTATGACAAGGACATACAAGAAAAAGTATTCATGGAATTACCTATTTATTTTATCGTTCTGGATGAGTTAACAACAGTAAAAGGTTATCATGAAAAAAGCGGATCAGGAATTGTTTCAAATGAAATAAGAAACACAAAGACTGATAAACTTTATGTAAGATCATGGAGACCGGGAATATCTGAAAAAGGATTATGGATGGATATTAAAGACGCTGTAACAAACGCAGGAGGAAAGTATTGTAAATCAGTTTACGCATTATTATTGACTTCTAAAGGTGAAGAGATAGTTAATTTTCAATTTCATGGTTCATCATTTGGAGGAGCAAGTCAGGATAAAGGCGTACGTTCAGGTTGGATAAATGCAAAGTTCAGCAAAGAACAATACGGGGTACAGGTTAAAGAAGTAGAAAACGGTAAAAAAGGATCTACCGAATATATTTGTCCTATATTTGACAAAGTTAATATTAAACCTATTCACCATGAAAAGGCATTACAGGCTGATTTAGAACTTCAAAAATACTTAGATTATTACTTCTTAAAACCTTATGGTAATGTTGAAGAGGAACAAATAACAGAAGATGAAGTTCAAGAGCCTTACGACCACACTCAATATATGCCACAGCCAAAAGAAAACGATGAGCCAATTACAGATGATATAACTAATATAGATGACCTGCCATTTTAAAATCAATTAACTATGCAATCAGAAAACGTAATGTATTATGTTGATGTTATGCCATCAACTATAGAACAGTTAAAAACATTTGAAGCTAAGTTTGTACAGGAAATGGAATGTGAGAACCCTTTAAAAATAGCTGTTCAGTTAAAAGCAATGGAAGAACTTGTTAGTAATCTTCGCAAGAATGAGTGTGTACGTGAATACATAATGAGTGAAGTAGATAAATACCCGGAAAAGACATTCGAAGCAAATGGGGCTACGTTTGAGAAATCAGAAACGGGTGTTAAATACGATTATTCAAAATGTGGTGATTCAGTTTTAAGTGATCTTGAGACAAAGAAAAAAGAGATTGACAAAGAGTTAAAAGTACGTCAAAAATTTTTACAGACATTAGATGAAACAACAGAAGTTTTTAGTAAAGAAACAGGTGAATTATTAAGTAAGCCTTTAAGAACATCTAATACGTATGTTAAAGTATCATTAAAGTGAAAGTAGAAGCAATAACCGAAAGAACCAAGTACCACATAAGCCTGTTAAAATGTTTTAACAATAGGAGTAAAGGAGATTTATTTGAAGTAACTAAATTAAAAAAAGGAAACTTCAAAGTAACGAATGTTAGAACTAAACAGAGTAGAATTATAACCCGGTATGATGTACCGGAATACTTAGAAAGTCAAATGAAATATTTAGATTTTAAAATTAGATTTGTATGAGAAAATTAACATTAGAATACATAGCGGCTAAAGTGTGTTATGAACGCGGTTATATAATAGCTGATGTAATGCAAGAAACGCGTATGCGTGAAATTGTTTTGACGCGACAAATATGCATGTATTTTGCAAGAAAATTAACTAAATGTTCATTAACTGAAATAGGCCGTAAATACGGTAAAAAAGATCATGCTACTGTATTATATTCGGTTAGGACTGTTGAAAACTTGATGGATACAGAGAAAAGATTTTTTGATGAAATATGTAACATTGAAAAAAAGATAGGCTATTTTGGTGAGAACCGTCTTTATGATTTATTAGATAAAATAAAATCAATTACTAACAATGGGTTTGTTAAAAGATTGTTAATAACCGGATATAATGAGCCTGATTATTTAGATAAAGAAACAATACAAATATTAAGTTTACAATCATGAAAAAATATTGGATAACATCAGGTTTAATAGCATCGGGAGCAATATATTTAAACTTATTTTCCGGGTTGATATTTATTCGTTACTCAGTAATCGCAGTAAGTTTGATGCTTATATTTGTATTTATATTGGCTAAAAAAGAACGTAAAACAAAAGAATTATGAATCAAATAATATTAATTTTATTAGCTATAATATTGTGTGTTGCATTTTTTGTAGTATGTATAGGAATATCTAAAATGTTATGGAACGTTAATGAGTATTTAAACAAAACAGAACAGGACTATGAAACCAAAAAACATCAAAGAATTTAAACAGTTAATAGAAAGGTATGAGAGTATTACGTTTGAAGAGATAGATGAGGCGTTTAAAAATGTAGATATTGTAAGAAAACAAAACTATTTAACAGGATTTGGAAGAACAAATACATGTACATTATGTATAAAGGTAAATGTAAATTGTAATAAGTGTGTATTTATGTATGGTTTATTATGTTCAGGATTGGATAATGATATAGAAAAATCATATAACATGATAAGATGCGCAGATACACCACGTAAACTATACAACTCTTACAGAAACCGCGCAAAAGTATTGCGTCAATATGCAAAAGACAATAATATAAATTTGCACGAATCAAAAAAATAACTATCTTTGTGTATTCGCTTTGTGCGGATATTTTTTGAATAAAGATTTATATAATGAATGTAATTACAATTAATAACAAGCGTTACGAGGATATAAATACTTTCAAATTGAGTAATAACATAAATAGTGATAAAACTGTTTATAATTGGGTTACTTCAGGTAAAGCAGAACAGATAAAAAGATTTAATAAATCGTTTTTTAGATTGAGTTAAATTTTTTTATAAATCATTTACAAAAATATTGTAAAATATGAAAGAATATTTTAGTCATGATTACACGGCTAGAGAAGACGAGAAAATAAAGAAATTAATGTTTCAGCATTCATGGAGTGGTTATGGTTTATATTGGGGTATAATAGAATGTTTATATCAAAACGATGGTTACATGGAATTGGATTACGAACGTATTGCGTTCGATATGCGAACGGATAAAAATATAATTGATTCTATAATAAACGACTTTGATTTGTTCAAACAAAAAGCGAATAAATTTTACTCTGAATCAGTTTTGAAGCGCTTGAAGCAACGAAAAGAAAAATCTGACAAAGCAAGAAAGAGTGCTTTAAGTCGCTGGGTATCAGATAAAAAAACAGATGCGAACGCAAAGCGAACGCAAAGCGATAGCAATGCTAATAAAGTAAATAAAAGTAAAGTAAATAATAGTATACATTTATTTAAGAATTCAGAGTATTGTGATAACATACCATTGATTAAACAAAAGATAGGTGATAAATATATAAATTACAATTTGACATACTACCATGAGACTGTTAAAAACTGGTCAGATAGTGGAGGTAAAATGAAAAAAGATTGGTTAGCTACAATAAGAACATTTATATTAAAAGATATTAATGCAGGTACAGTAAGATTAAAAAAATAGTTATGCAAAACAAAGTAGACAAATTAACAGATATCGTTAAAAATATTAAAAGCGTTTCACAAAGAAATTATGCATTGACGTTGTTATCTGAATTGGTAGATATTATAAACAAACAAGAATCAGAAATTAAATCATTAATGGCGTGGAAAACAAATAATAAAATATCCGAGATCGATTGTGAATTAGAAAAATATGTATTACTTTTAATCTACTATGGATATTCACAAAGACAAATAAACAATACTAGGATCGAAGCTGTTAAATTTTTAGCAACGAATAAAGATAGTATAAGCATTAAAAGTTCAGAAGATATAAAAACATTAGATCATTGGTTAATGAATTTCGAACTAGAAAAACAGCGTATGCCAAAATCATATCAAGAATTTAAACAATTTGTAACAGATGCTAAAAGTTGATTTAGAAGAAACAGTAAAACACCACGATATTAATGAGATAATAAAAGAATCATTAATAACATATGGTGATCGGTTTGATAAGCCTGAAAAGTTAGTTACTGTGCTTGATGGTGTAAATGAATTATTATATCTGAATTATGGAGGTTTAAGTGCTGTACTAGGAAAGCAAAAAAGTCGTAAAACATTTTACTTAACGAATATAATGGCATCAGTAATTGGTAATTGTGTTATAGATTTTAAAGTACGTGGGTATGCGGATGATAAAAAGAATTTATGGTTTGATACAGAACAAAGCAAATATTATGCTTCACGTATCCCTTACAGAATAGTTAAAAAACTTGGAATGAATAAACACCCGGATAACTTTGAATTTTTATCAATTAAGAAATATGATACTGACGATAGGATAAGAATTATAAATCATTATATAGAAAATACTAAGAATCTGGGATTAGTAATTATAGATGGTGTACGTGATTTAGTTCATGATTTTAATTCATTATCAGAATGTACGGATTTAATAAATAAGATAATGTACTGGGTAGATACTACAAATTGCCATATATCATTAGTGCTTCATATCAATCCATTAAAAAAAGGTGATGATGAAAAACCTAGAGGACATTTGGGTACTGAAATACAAAACAAGGTAGAATCATCAATAATAATAGAAAAGAGTAAACAGAATAAAGAGGTTAGTATTATAAAGCCGAGAGATTTTAGAGATAAAGATATCATACCTTTTGGTTTAAGTATTGATAAATATGGAATCCCTAGTTTTTTTGAAGTAAAAGACTTGGAAGAATATGAAGATTTGTAATTAACTTACTAATACAATAAATCAGAATTAATATAAAGAAATATGGCAACAATAAAAGAAAAAATATTCATTGAATTTAAAGTAGATTCAAAACAAATGCTTAATGCTTTAAAAAGAACTGTTAAGGCACAGAAGGAATTCCAAAAAGCAATTAAGACATTAAGGAAAAGTAAAATAACAATAGAATACATTAATCAAAAAAGAAGGAAATGGTATCAATTTTGGAAATGATATTTGAAACAAAGAATAAAGAAATATTTAAAAAGTAAATAGATATGAAAGATCATAAATTTTCATATGAATGGACTTTAAAAGATGCAAACTTTACCAAAGACAAAGGAACTGTTTTTAGTTGTTTTGCTTGTGGTGGTGGTTCAACAATGGGTTATAAATTAGCTGGATTTGATGTATTAGGATGCAATGAGATTGACCCTAAAATGATGGAAGTATACAAAGTAAACCACAACCCAAAGTATGCTTATTTAGAGCCTATACAAACTTTTAAACTTAGAAAGGATTTGCCAGAAGAATTATATAACATTGATATTTTGGATGGTTCGCCACCTTGTAGCAGTTTTTCAATGGTTGGAAACCGTGAAAAAGACTGGGGTAAAGATAAAGTTTTTAGAGAAGGGCAAGCAATGCAGGTTTTAGATACTTTGTTTTTTGACTTTATTGATTTGGCAAAGAAATTACAGCCTAAAGTTGTGGTTGCTGAAAACGTAAAAGGGCTTCTTTTAGGCGATGCAATACAGTATGTAAGGCAAATTTATAGAGAATTGGATTTAGCTGGTTATTACTGCCAACATTGGTTATTAGATGCTTCTAAAATGGGAGTGCCTCAAAGACGTGAAAGGGTGTTTTTTATTGCATTGCGCAAAGATTTGGCAAAACCTTTTTTAAAACAGGTTAGTTTATTTGATATTTTGCCAGAATTAAAAATGGAATTTAAGGAGAATGAAATTCCATTTAAACAAATTGAAGACTTATCTGATACAAGCATAAAAGATAATACGAAAATTTCTACATTTTGGGATTTAGTAAAACCTGGTTAAAGTTTTTCGGCAGCACATCCAAAAGGTAGTTTTTTTAACGACAACAAAGCAGATGCAAATTTACCATTACCAACAATTACTGCCGATGCAGGTCATGGAAGTTGGCATTATTCAATAAAAAGACCAATAAACGAATTGGAAGCAAAAAGAGCAGGAAGTTATCCATTAGATTACCAATTTAAAACAAATAAGCCAGTTTATCTAATTGGAATGAGCGTACCGCCTGTAATGATTGCACAAATAGCAATAGAAATTTATAACCAATGGTTAAGTAAGTTATGAAATACGATCTAAAAAATAAATACAAAGCACAATTAGCAGACGAGTATTACAATAAGTTAAAAGAAAAAGGTGCTTATATTGAGTTAAGAGAAGTTAAACTTAAACGTAACTTGGATCAGAATGGTTTGTACTGGCTCTGGCTGTCATGTATTCAACATGAAACAGGATATGAAAAAGAACAGCTACATTTTTTATACAGGGCTAACTACCTGCAGAAACCAGACGAAAAGATTGAAAAGATATTACAGGTTGAGTTATGGCATCGTATAAAACGTTTGATAAGTGAGTTTGTATATTTTGAAGGTTTAGGAGATATTATAAACATAATAAGTTATTCAACAACCGATTTGGAAACTGATGAGTTTGCCGGGTACATGACAAAGATAAAACAACATGCTAAAACGTTCTTTAATGTCACTTTGTTAAGTTTGGATGAGCAGAATTTCACAGAATTCTACAGGGAATATTATGTTAATATGTAAAAAAGTTGTTAAAAAATTAGGAATTAATAAAAATTAATAATAACTTGTTTTAAAAAACGAAATGAAAGTAATAAAATCTGTGAGTTTAGACAAAGATATACTAGAAAAGGCAGAAGAAAAATGCAAAAAAGATCGCAGGAGTATATCAAATTACATAAATTACTTAATGTTTAAGGATTTATTTAGTCGGTCAGATCAAATAAAAGAAATACAAGAACTAGAAAATGAATAAAATGGAAAAAACAAAACACAATTGTTATTTAACTCTAAAGTGGGGAACGCTTAAGAGTTGGGATTTTACAGGAAGCGAAATGGCTAAAAAATTATTTAAAGAATATTCTGAAATAGGAAGTTGTATAAGCGCAATGGCTCAAAGGGACACGAAGAGACAGAAAGAAATAATTTGTGAACTAATAGACATTTGTGATGGCGATACTATTTACCTTGATTGGGATGGTAAAGATGTAAGTAAGCAAGAAGCTAAGGATTACGTTATGAATTATAGTATAGATTAAAAATGATAAGAAATAAAGCCATAAAAAAATGTCGTTCAACCGGAAAAGCATCCGGGTTTGATTCATGTTGTCAAATCCGTGAGATAGAAAAATATGGATTATGTAAAGATTGTTACACTGAATGGCTTTTAACAACTCCTGATGGTAAATTAATAATTGAACAAACAACATTAAGGGCAAAAAGAAAAGTAGTTAAACAAGTAAAGAAAGAAACGCGCAATTGGATTAAAGAGCAGAAAGAACAGATAAAGCGCAAAAGTGATTACGAACGTGAAATGCAATATATAGTTAATTGGATTGTACGTGCAATAGATTCAGAAAAAGGTTGTATAAGTTGTTCGCATGGATGGAATGAAAAATGGACACGTAGACAACAGGCCGGACATTATCATTCGGTAGGCGTCCATAGTAATTTAAGGTTCAATGTATTTAACATTTTTCTTCAATGCCAGCGGTGTAACGAGTTTTTATCCGGTAACATTCGTAATTATAGAACAGGTATAATATATCATTATTCGCATGATTTAATTGAATACATCGAATCTCTGCCACGTTTATACCCTGACCTTAAACTTACCATACCTGAATTAAAAGATTGCTTAAAACGCGTTAAAATGATTAAAAAAGAAATATTAAACGGAAAAGACTATACAAGAAAACAAATAAATCAAATAATAGGAATTTATAAAAACTAAGAATTATGAAAAAAAGAACAATTGAAATTTCAGAAGAAACTTATGAATTGATAAAAGATCAATTAAAAGAAGAAGAGAAGATTGAAATAAATTCTCTTGATGATTTCATAGGAAAGGCTTTCTTTTTTAGAACAGTCACTTATCATATTATCGGTAAAGTTGAGAGAGTATTATCTCATGGGTTATTAGAATTAAGTCAAGCTACATGGGTTGCTGATTCAGGTAGATTTATGAATTGTATTAAAGATGGAGAAATAAATGAAGCAGAGCCAATAGGACAACACTGGATTAATATTAATTCATGTACTGATATAGCTCCTTGGAAACATTCATTAAAAATTGAACAAAAATGATAGCGATATTATCAAATAATATGAATTCATGTTCAGGGTCAAGGTCATGGTCAGGGTCATGGTCAAGGTCATGGTCAAGGTCAGGGTCGGGGTCAGGGTCATGGTCAAGGTCAGGGTCAGGGTCATGGTCATGGTCAAGGTCATGGTCAGGGTCAAGGTCAAGGTCATGGTCAGGGTCAAGGTCAAGTTAAACAATATTGATTATGAAAACACTCCTAACAACATTAACATTCATGTTATTCCTTACATCACATTGTCAAATTAAAAAAGACATGGTGCCAATAATAGGTAGTATTGTATTAGGAGGGGAATTTATTTTTGATAAATACACAACAGAAAAACAGTTTAAAAATAAAGTGTATACATGTACTGGGATAATAGCAGGAACTATAATATTGGATTTAACATTAAAGAAAATATTCCCGGAAATGAAAAAAGTTAAGATTGAGAATAATTCAATTTATATAAAGTTTGATAGCAATGGAAACAATAGAAGAAAGAATTCAAAAATTGGAAGAAGAAGTAAAGCAGTTAAAACAGGATGTTTATGATTTGCAACCTGTTAGGTATGGTCCACCTCCAATAAATTATATTGACGATATAAATAACACGCTGTTATCAGAATGTAATGAATGCGGAATGATTATTACGGATGAAGATTTGCCATTCAAGTGTAACTGTAAATAAATTAAGAAGAAAAAAGTTAAAGTGTAAATGAGTGTAACGTTTTTAATAAAAAATCGTTTTAATGTTTTTTATTTATTGTTGTGCTTTCGTTTTTGCGGGAGGGCAATATAAACTTAAAGATTATGCAGGCAAATATAAGAGAAGAAACAGAATGGAAGAAAACTTGCCAATGGTGCAAATACTTTACAAGTTACCAAGATGAGTATGAAGATGAATTAGAGCCACCAGACTTTGGCAGATGCGGAAATGATGCAAATGATGATAAAGATGAATGCTTCGGTGACGGCTTGACTTGTGACTTATTTGAGCGGGCAGGCAAATGAAGCACAACACCAAAATAAAATACGTTTTAATGTATTTTAATGACTGTTATCGCACGTTTTAATGTGCTATACCACGTGTTAGCCATCTGGTGCGGTTTTTAACCACAAAAGTTTATTAAATGTACAACAGTAGTAATTTATTTTTTTAGGGAGGGATTTTTTGTTTTAAAATATTAGGATATATTATAAAATAATATTAATTTGAATCATTAAATTTTAATTAAAAAGTAAAATTATGGAAGAAAATAAAGAATTATTAAACGGTGGAGCTTTTTATAGCTCCTTAAAACGTAACAACAAGCAGATACGGGATGACCGAGCGACTGCTATTTCGGAAGATACACAACTTGTGTATAAGAGAAAAATTGAAGACTTGGAGTTGAGTATTAAAAAGATGAAAAGGGAACAGGAAAATATGCTTGACCTTTCTCCAACCAATGCTCAAAGCCTTATTCTTGCCAGTGATTTTGATTCTGCTGTATATGCAGATAAAGACATTGATTTGGGTGTAAAAATAAGAAATGCTGAAATTACACTTGAAATTGCAACAAAAAGGTATAACTATTTATTTGGAGGGACTGAATAATGGGAGGTGGAAGTTATTCTTTTGTAAGCCGTTCGGCACGTGAAGAAGATTTGGGGTACAAAACCAAATCTACACATGAGATTTTTAAACAACGTTCCATTAACAATGCCATGAACCCTAATGGGATAGTTGTAAGGGAATCAAGAGATTCTAAAGAACATCCTAACAGTCTTGCTATTATTTTAGCATTAGATGTTACTGGATCTATGGGAACAATACCTCACTTTCTTGTAAAGGAAGGATTACCTGATATTATGGCAAATATTATTAATGGTGGAATTAATGACCCGCAATTATTATTTCTTGCCATTGGAGACCACGAGTGTGATAATTCCCCTTTACAGGTTGCTCAATTTGAAAGTAGTGATGAATTACTTGACAAATGGTTGACTGATGTTTATCTGGAAGGTGGAGGAGGTGGAAATGTTGGTGAAAGTTATTTACTTGCATGGTATTTTGCTGGATTTCACACTTCAATTGATTGCTTTGAAAAAAGAGGGCAAAAAGGATTTTTGTTTACAATTGGAGACGAGCCAACATTGAAAAATATCCCAAAGAGAAGTTTGCAAAATATAATGGGAGATGGGCAATATGATGAATTTTCTGCTGATATGCTTTTAGAAAAAGCCAGAGAAAAATATCATTGTTTCCATTTGCACATAAAACAAACTGCTGCTGGAAGTAGACAAGAAACTATGGATGGCTGGAAACAACTTATGGGAGATGGGCTTATTTTTGTTGATAACAAAAATGATGTTTCTCGAATAATTTCAGAAACAGTAACAAAAACACAACAACCCCCCCTCAATGAAACAAAAAACGAATCAGTTAAAGTTAAACCTAATATTATATTGTAATGGGACAAGCAAATTATTCAGAACCAATATCTCTTGAAGATATGGAACAAGACGAATCTACTCAACAAGTAGAAGAAAGTAACGAACCTGAAAAAGAACAGGAATGAACGCAAAAGCTGTAATAGGCTTAGGATTCGGTGACGAAGGGAAAGGTATAACTACTGATTACCTTTGTCACCGTTCTAAAAATCCACTTGTTATAAGATTTTCTGGTGGACAACAGGCTGGACATACTGTTATATATAAAGGAATTAGGCATGTATTTTCTAATTTTGGTTCAGGGACTTTACGTGGAATACCTTCATATTGGGCGAAATATTGTACGGTAGAGCCAATTGGTTTAATAAACGAAATGAATAGTTTGATTAAAAAAGGTATAGAGCCATTATTATTCATTGATAAAAGATGCCCAATAACTACCCCTTATGATATATTTAGCAATCAAAAAGAAGAAGAAGCAAACCAACATGGAAGCTGTGGTGTTGGTATTGGTACAACTATTAATAGGGAAGAAAATCATTACTCTTTGTTATTTGGAGATTTGTTTTATCCTTCTATTTTAGAGATAAAGTTAAATGCGATAAAACAATTTTATGGGTTTAAAGAATCAGTTATTTTAGATAGATTTTATGAATGTGTAAATTTAATTTTGAATTGTGAATACATAAAACCAATATATAATATACCAACCAATTACGATACCCTTATTTTTGAAGGCTCGCAAGGACTTTTATTAGACCAAAATATAGGTTTTTTCCCAAATGTTACAAGGGCAAATACTGGAAGTAAGAATATTTTAAACTTAGGAATTAAACCTGAATTATATTTAATAACAAGAGCTTATCAAACAAGGCACGGAAACGGGAAAATGACTAATGAGACAATTCCAAATAATATCATTTTAGACCCAAATGAAACTAATGTATTTAATAAATACCAGGGCAATTTTAGGCGTTCTTTATTGGATTTAGACATTTTGATATACGGAATGAATAAGGATGAATATATTAGAAGTAATGAGAATAAAACCCTTGTCGTTACATGCCTTGACCATATAGTAGATGAATATCGTTTTACTTTTAATGGTGAATTGGTTTATTGCTCAAACGAAAATGAGTTTGTAAAAAAAGTGAGCAATATTTTAGACATTAAAAATGTGCTTATTAGTAAAAACAACGAATCAAAATATATAATAAAATGGGGAAAGTAAACAAAAGTATT
The DNA here is from genome assembly GCA_050303935.1 of Bacteroidales bacterium. GTDB lineage: Bacteria > Bacteroidota > Bacteroidia > Bacteroidales > JBNLCS01 > JBNLCS01. Next base: position 3,144 of record JBNLCS010000371.1, on the reverse strand, counting down.
ACAATTGACGAGGATATTGCAAAAGCAGGAGAAGAACAGGCAGTAAAGGAACGCCGTTCATTTAGCTCGTTTGTTGAGTATTTGGTGGATTCATACTTGATGACTTTGAAAAAGCCAAAGAGCGTGGGCAAAAAATAAATTACGGTCAATTAGTACAAATGTTCATTCAAAGAACGAATGTAGCACTTGTGGCTAACACCAAAATAAATTTAGTAAATAAACATTAATACTTTATGATATGAAAACATTTACATTAGAAGGACAAGTAACTATAAGTGTTTATACTATAGTTGAAGCAGAAACACTGGATGAAGCCATACAAATAGCAAGTGAAAGGAGTATAGAATCAAGTGATTGGGGAAACCCATCTCAGGATAAAGAATATTGGGTTAGCGCTGAATACGATGGGGATGTATTTGAAATAAACGATATATCATAATTATGAAATACACAGCCTACAAAACAAAAGAAAAAATCGTTGTATTAGAAGATGGGATTAAGCCTTCGTTTAATTACATAGAAAAAACATATTTAGGAGAACACGAAACTAAACAAGAAGCGGAAAAATTTATTAATGATTTGGAGGATAAAATATGAAATTTATAAGAAACGAAAGAAAATATCTTGAAAAGCGTTTGATAGAATATGGTTATTGGTTTAGGGAAAATGTAAAACCAAATAATAATATAAAGTATAAAGCACAGGAATATCTTGATAAATATTTTAAAAAATGAATATATTGTTATTAGGACATAAGGGAGCAATTTTTGATTTTTTGGATTCGTTTTATGGAAATGTAATTTACAAAAGTGATAAATTATATTTGGAATACTTGATACAAAATAATATAGATTATATAGTAAGTTATAATTATAGGCATATAATTAAGAGAGATATAATAGAAAAATACAGAAATAGGATTGTTAATTTACATATTTCATATTTACCATACAACCGGGGTGCAGACCCTAATTTTTGGAGTATAGCTGAGGATACGAGGAAAGGTGTAACGATCCATTATATTGATGAGGGTATTGATACTGGTGATATATTAGTTCAAAAAGAAGTAGAAATATATGACGCGGATACATTAAGAACATCTTACCAAAGATTACAGACAGAAGTACAATATTTATTTATACAATCTTTTATAGATATTGAAAGGGGATATATTAAACCGAAAAAACAAACCGGAAATGGGACATTTCATTGGATAAAAGATAAAGAAAAATTAATTGATATTAATAAATATTTAGATATTGAGATAACGAAATTAAAACAGATATTAAATTTGAAAATGTCAATATAAATTATTAAATTTACTTAACTAAAATTAAGATCATGAACGAATTAACATTTAAACTATTAATCTGCGCAATAAGTGTAATAATAGTAAGATGGTATTTATATTACATTATTGATAAATACGGAAGGCAAAGCAGTATATCAGCAGCAGCAAAAAAACTACAAGCTGACAAACAGGTTTATTTAACTTTCGTGTTTATTTACTTTGGTTTAGGATCGTTGTTATACGTAGCTCAATCATGGCCTATGTTAATAGCAACATCAATGTTAATACCAATTAGTGTAATTACCGGGTACAATCCTAATTATCAGAGTATAAAACTTCAGAACAATTTACACGTCGGATTTACAATGACCGCAATCAGCTCGTTTACTTTAGATATTGTACTTTCAATTATTAAGCATTGGAACGAGTACAAAGTATTAAACATACCTGCAATATCAATACTCTATATGTTAGGATTAGGATTTGTATTATTATTTACTGTTTATCATTTAATACAGAAAACACATAATAGGACATGGAGGATTGAAGATGCATTTATATGGTTGCTACACGGGTACATACCAATTGAATATATTATTTTGAATTTAAAGTAAAGAATCATGAAAAGAACAACTAAAAACATGACTTATTCTTTTACAATATCTTTAGTAATATTATATATATTATTTTCATGGGGTTGTAAAGATTTTAATGCATGGAATTGGGAATGGTGGACTGTATTAATATTTTCGGTAATATATGGTGTCGTTAATTTTGTAATTTATATTCAAGAAAGAAAATAAAGTATAGCCTGCCGGGATTTTTCATAGTAAGTAGTTTTCATGGTTTAGTTAGTTTATATATTTTAGTTTGCCCGGCAGGTTTCTTTAAATATTGAAATAAAGTTCTTTGAAAGTATGTGTGTGGCGGAAATGGTATACGGCAGTAGATTGATGGAAGCGCCACGAAGTCATCGAGGTTAAATCTTCCTCTATAAAAAAAAATGAAGCTCTGTGGTTTATAGGTTCGAATCCTGTCACACATACTTTCTTTAAAAATATAAATGGCGGTTTGAATGCCGGATATTGGCCGGGGCAAGGTTGGCATCTTGTACAGCTGTTGAGACCGGAATATAAGACCTACGCTTGTAACACGCAAGTTTAAGCCGACACACAATAAGTAAGCCTGACAGCCCGGAAAGACGGGCTTTTAAAACAAACAACAATGAAAAAACCATATTTAACATATGAAGAAAGACAATTAATTTACCATAATACATCTATTGGACAAACATTTATGGTGGAATTACGTAAGCAACAATTTAAAAGAGAAGTTTCAAAAACTGAAATATTTAAAAAATTAATTATTTTATTAAGAAGATTAAACAATTTTATTGAAGGAAATGAAACAAAGAACAATTAAACAATTATTAGAAATACTCTTAGATGATATAAATGAATCTCTAATTGGAGCTATGTGTTATAACTTAGAATCAATATATTATAGGGGGATAATAAATACAGAAGAATATGATTTAATTAGTGTTTATATAAATAATAATTGTGAATTAACAGTTTGTAGTGGTGGTGTATATTATTTAGCAAAACCGGGATTAACAGAACCCCGTATAAAATGGCTTAAACAACACATAAAAAAGAATAAGAAATGAAAGGATGCGAAAAATGTTCATCATCTGGAATATATGTAGGTATTAATTGTATTTCAGAAAATTGTAAATATTGTAATGGAAAAGGATATATTGATGAAGATGAATTAATCACCGTGCCAAGAAAATATATTAAAGACAATTATTTTGAATAAGAAATAAAACCAACATCATATAAATACACTAT
>JBNLCS010000370.1:0-6366 GCA_050303935.1 Bacteroidales bacterium | reverse complement strand
ATAAAATAAAAAATATATATAATTGCAAATTATTACTTTTGCGTTACACATAACTATAATAAAAAGAAAAGAAAATATCTATACCTTAAATAAATTTGTATGAGACGTTATTTTGTATTCCAATTGTGTATTATTCTATTTTTATCTTTTATGTCATTAAAGGTCTATTCACAAGACGAATTACCTTATGAAGAAAACATAGTCAGAATAAAAATCACGAACAGGGCTTATAATTCTTTTAGGGCTTTGCCAAATAAAATGAGTATTGCTCCAGGACAAAAAATGAATACAGGGATACGCAGTATTGACAAGCTTGGTGAAAAGCACAGGTATAAGGCATTAAAAAAGACGTTTGTACCGCAACGGCCTTCGCTTCAAGAGCGACATATGAAAAAGGGCTTACATTTGTGGTATGAAATAACGTTGGAAGATACCTTAAACGATGAAATCCTAAAAGAATTTCAAAATGATCCCAATATAGTAATAGCTGAGCCTATATATAAAAAGGTTCAAATTGGTGGGAAAGAAATTAACCCGCATGCAATATTTAATGATACAAGATTTAATGAGCAATGGCATTATGAAAATACCGGACAAACTGGAGGAAAGATCGATGCCGATATTGACCTGGAAACTGCTTGGGATATACAAACCGGGGATACATCCGTTATAGTAGCTGTAATTGATGGAGGCATAGACTATACCCATATTGAGCTAAACCAGGCAATGTGGAGAAACTGGATTGAATATTTTGGTTCAACAGGTGTGGATGATGACGGAAATGGTTATATAGATGATATTTATGGTTATAATTTTGCGGATGGCTCTGGATATATAGCAGCGGATGATCATGGAACGCATGTTGGGGGTACCATTGGTGCTGTAAATAACAATGCTACCGGAGTTAGCGGGATAGCCGGAGGTAATGGAAGTGGAAATGGGGTAAGGTTAATGTCGTGTCAAACATTTGGCAGTTTTACGAACGGTGGCTTTGCGGAAGCATTCGTATATGCTGCAGACAATGGGGCAATTATTGCACAAAATAGTTGGGGCTATACATCTCCAGGCTATTATGAACAAGCTATACTTGATGCAATAGATTATTTCATTGACAATGCCGGAAAAGATGACATGGGTAACCAGACAGGGCCAATGGATGGTGGAATTGTTATTTTTGCAGCTGGAAATAATAATTCAAACGGACAATATTATCCTGCTTTTTATAGTCCGGTTGTCGCGGTTGCTTCTACCAATCACAACGATCAAAAAGCCAGTTATTCAAATTACGGTTCATGGGTTGATATTGCTGCACCAGGCGGCGAAGGGGGTGCTCAGGGTGTGTTGAGTACATTACCTGGTAATAATTATGGTTTTATGATGGGAACATCAATGGCTTGTCCACATGTATCAGGAGTTGCTGCATTAATAGTTTCTGAATTTGGGGGGACAGGCTTTACAAATGATCAGCTTAAAAGTAGGTTAGTAAATAATACCGACAATATCGATTCTTTTAACCCTTCGTATGTTGGGTTATTAGGCCATGGCAGGCTAAATGCCGTAAAAGCGCTTGAAACGCCAGATTCAATTGCACCTTCACCTATTTCGGACCTATCAGTTATTGATACAAGCGTGGTAAGTGTTACGTTGGGTTGGACGGCGACTGGAGCATCGGCTGACAGTGGGCGGGCATCCGTCTATGATCTGAGATATTCAACGTCCCCTATCGATTCAGCAAATTTCTTGTATGCCACACGAGTTAAAGATATTATATTACCTGATTCTTCAGGTTATTATGAAACATTCGAAGTTTATGGCTTGATGCCGAATACGCTATATTATTTTGCCTTGAAAGCACAAGATAATTATGGCTATACTTCATCAATTTCAAATGTAGTATCCGTTAATACAAAAGATGCACCCCAAATATCAGTATCACCCGGGGCATTTTATCAACAGATGGATTCCGGTCAATTGGCTACTCAGATATTAACAATAAGTAATACAGGGAACTCTGATCTTGAAATAGAGATACCATCTAATTTTGTTCATTCAGCCGGGATATCAACTAATAATATATTTTTTACTGATGAGAAAATCAGTCAGATACTATCAAAATATAAGGCTATCACGGATTATTCTATATCCGGCAACAAAGTTAACTTACAGATTACAGAAAATATAAATTCTGATGGAAGTCCTGAGATTGTTGAAGGTAATGTAGTGGCATCATTGAAAAATGATTTGTCAGGAGTTAATGTTTTAAGTCATAATGGAATAAGTGCTTTCATGATAAACTTGGAAATATTAGGGGCCAATACTCATGTGATATCAAGTTTTGTTGATACAACTATGCTTGATACGATAGATGTATTAATAATTGATGATTATTTTATTCCATCGAACTTAACCTCTGCAGTTAGAAACTGGATTTACAGAGGTGGAAATCTAATAATTGATGCAGATCAGGACCTTACGGTATTTAATAATTTAACATCAGGAACAGGCCTGGAATATATTAGTTTAACATGTACCTCAGGGAACACAACAGATATTACATTTCATGAAATAACCGATTCAATAGATGAGTATTATATTTCAACAAGTTCATTAGCATCTTTGAATATCACTGGAGATGCACTGGGATTAATTAATGATATTACCGGAAATGTTTTTGCCGGTTTATCCAGCTATGGGCAAGGTAATATTCTTGCCATTGGTAATGAGTCACTTAATTATAGCGGGTTAAATCAGCAAGAGTTTGGTATAAATGCTGTCCGGTGGTTTGCCGAAGACGACCGATGGTTATCTGTTGATATTGGTTCGGCTGTTATACCATCAGGTAGTAGCACAGATGTTACGTTAACTTTTAATTCCGATAGTCTGTATCCGGGCACCTACTCAACTAATTTAACCATCAATTCAAATGACCCATATAATCAGGAATTAAATATACCTTGTACATTACATGTTAATGGTGTTCCTGAAATACAGTTAAATACTGATACTCTTTATTTTACTACAAGTTATGTTGGTTTCCGGGATTCTATGTACATAGAAATATCGAATACAGGAACGGATTCATTAAATGTAACGGATATATCTACCAGCAATTCAATATTTACTATCGCACCTGAAAATTCCTCATTTTCACTGGATAAAGGCAAAACTAAAAATATAGCGGTTTACTATGAACCGTTGATTCATGGTTCTGATACTGCTATTTTATCTGTATCAAGTGACGACACATCTAACTCAATTATTCAGGTGGTTTTAATAGGTGAAAATAATTTACCACCACTAATACAGGTAACACCAGATTCAATAGATGATGTTTTAGTGACAGGAGATTCTTCTGTTCATATACTTCAAATTTCAAATGTTGGTGTAGCTGGTAGCGATAGCCTTCGTTTTGAGTTAGGTATTGAAAGTATTACAACCAGTAAATTAAGGACCAGGAATAAAAAAGTTTATCCAACGACGTATAGCATTCCTGAAAATGCTGAATATGTCGAGGGGCAGGTAATTGTTAAATTCAGGAATGAAGTTGATCAAAATGAGATTATCTCATTAAAAGCCGAATTAAAAGCAACAACAATTAAAACTTTCAAACTGATAAAGGCCGAACTATGGTCAATTAAAGGTACAAATGTACAACAGGCCGTGAAGCAGTTTTATGGAGATGACAGATTATTGTATATAGAGCCAAATTATATCCTTACTATTGTAAAAACACCCAATGATCCCCTGTATAGTAGTTTATACGGAATGCATAATACTGGTCAGACAGGAGGAACTGCAGACGCGGATATTGATGCTCCTGAAGCATGGGATAAAGAAACAGGAAAATCTGTAATTATCGGAGTAATTGATACAGGTGTAGATTACCTTCACGAAGACCTGGATGACAATATATGGACCAACCCGGGAGAGATACCGGATAATGGGGTTGATGATGATGGGAATGGTTATATTGATGATATTCACGGGTGGGATTTTGTGAACAATGACAATGACCCCATGGATGACCATTATCATGGCACACATTGTTCAGGTACCATAGCTGGCGAAGGGAATAATGGTGTTGGAGTTGCCGGTGTTTGCTGGAATGCCCGGATTATGGCGCTTAAATTTTTGAATTCAGGCGGCTCAGGTACAACAGATGCAGCAATTCAGGCAGTTGAATATGCCACCATGAATGGTGCCGACCTTACCAGTAACAGTTGGGGTGGCGGAGCATTTAGTTCAGCATTATATGATGCCATCCAGGCATCGGGAGATCATAATATGTTATTTGTTGCTGCTGCAGGAAACTCAGGAACAAATAACGATTTGAACCCACATTACCCTTCAAGCTATGATTGCGAAAATATTATTGCTGTAGCAGCCACTGATCATAATGATCAATTGGCAAACTTCTCTTGTTATGGGGCAACAAGTGTTGATATTGCTGCTCCTGGTGTTGATATTTTGAGTTCGGTACCAGGAAATAATTACGATAATTTAAGTGGTACATCCATGGCCACACCACATGTTTCCGGTGCAGTGGCTTTGATTTGGTCAAGGGCTTCTTCAATGAGCAACCTGGAAGTTAAACAAGCATTAATGCAATATTCAGATAAAATTTCCGCTGTTAATGGGTTGGTATTATCAGATGGAAGATTGAACATTAACAATGTTCTGGAAAATGTTTCAACGTGGGTTTCAACAGATATTTCGACGGGAACTATTGGACAGGGAACATCTCAGAATGTAAACATTAATTTTAAAGCAGAAGGGCTATACGAGGGGGATTATTATTCAAATATTGTTATTTACAATAATGATCCGGGAAATAACACAATTATTGTTCCGGCGCATCTGTTTGTTGATGGAATTCCTATTTTAAGTATTTCCGATGATTCCTTGGAAATAAATTCATACTATGGTTATGAAATTACTGATTCAGTTTTGATTCAAAACGTTGGGACCGAAAACTTAGTGTTTAATGAAATTGTTGCAGATACAGGATTGTTAAGAATTGATAATAGCGGATTAACAATTGAACCTCAAAGTGAAGGATACTTAAAAATTACTTCTTTATCTGATTCGGTGGGTCTTTATATGGATACTATTCAATTGTATTGTAATGATACCAGCCTTGTTTATCATGAAATAAAAGTGTTTATTAATTGTGTTGTGCCCCCGGAACTAAGCTTTGAACCCGATAGTGTTGATGTAAGCGTATTGTCCGGTGATAGCCTGACGCAAACACTAACCATAAACAATACTGGAAATAGTGAATTACTGGTTAATGTTGAAACCAAATACAAATCGTCTGTTTCTACTGCTGGAAATACCATTCATATTAAAAGACAAATTAACAAAGAATCTGTTTTCCGTAAGGAATTAAATACAAATATGTCTGAACTTTTTGTGATGCCATTACAAGCATTCTATCATAATGATTTTGAATCTGGTGAACAAGGATGGATTACAGAAAATTATAACATTGATGATTTATGGCATATTACAGATGTGAATTATAATAGTGAAACACATAGTTGGTATTGTGGCATTGACAGCTTGTTAAATTATGAAACTGGAAATCAAATAAATACTGCTGTAATTACAACTCCAATTGATTTAACGTTAATATCATCTGATTCTCTTTTCTTAAATTTTGCTGAAAGTTATAATACCGAACCGAATTGGGACTTCTGTATGGTTGATGTACGGCTTTCTGGCTCGTCATCATGGACACCACTTAGGGGAACCGCATCTGCCGGAACGGCACCCAATGGTAATTCAAATGGATGGATCATCAGTTCTCTTGATATTTCAAATTATATTGGACAAATCGTTGAATTCAGGTTTTATTTTGATACCAGGGACCCTATTGCCAATGGCTATCCGGGTTGGTTCTTCGATGATTTCACTATTTCAAACCTATCTTTTGAGGTGTCGAATGATTGGCTTGAATTACATCCCACATATCTTAAAATAACTGGAGGTAACACGGAATTAATTAATGTAACCTTTTATTCAGAAGGTTTGAATGCCGGGGATTATTATGCAAACATTTTGTTTAATTCTAATGATCCCGCAAAACCACAAGATACAGTTCCGGTTTATATGCATGTTGAGGGGGCACCAAATATTACCCTATCAAAAGACAGTATTGTATTAACCGGATATATAGGAGCATCCTTAAGTGATACTATTTTTATTGGTAACAATGGTACGGATAGTTTATATGTATCAAATGTTATACCTGATACAAATGTAATTATTCTTGATACCACTTCATTTGTAATTTATCCCGGGGGACAGGTACCTGTTAAATTAGGATATACTCCCGAAAATACGGATATATTAAATGGATCAATA
>JBNLCS010000369.1:0-7447 GCA_050303935.1 Bacteroidales bacterium | reverse complement strand
TGGTAACAACCCATCACAAATTTTAATGATTTCAATATATGAAGAAAGTATATAAATGGTATTTAAAGAACAAATTATATATTAACAGGTCTTTTTTGTTTTTTACAGGTATTATTATTGTTTTTTTTATTTTACCCAGCGAAGGAAGGTTTGGCCTTGATTTTGAAAAAAATGGAATTTGGCGCCATGATGATTATATGGCCCCGTTCAACTTTCCCATCTATAAAACCGAGAAACAGCTTCAGGAAGAAAAAGATAGCTTGCTAAAAGGGTTTAACCCGTATTTTGATTTTGACACCTCCATTTATTCAGTTCAAAAAGAAAGGTTATATAAAGCTTTATTGAATTATGAGAACGATTCGGTTATAGATGTGCAAACGGATACCCTGTTCCAGAAATATATTTTAAATCCCCTAAAGTTTGTTTATAGCCGCGGTATGGTTAACAGAACTGATATATTCGGGGAAGGTATTGATGAAAATGATTTGTTTGTGAACGTGGTTAAGAACAACATTTCTGAGGAGTATGGCCTTTTTGATATTTTCACCCAAAAAAAAGCCTATGAATATATCAGAAATGGGGTTGATGAATTGCTTAAACTTAAGGCTGTTAATAAATTACCTGACTTTAAAAGATTCCTTGAAGAACATAATTTTAACGAAAACCTTGATCCAAACCTCATTTATAATCAGAAAAAAACAGAAACGGCCAGAAATGAGATAACAAAAAATATTTCTATTCATGAAGGTGCTGAGTTCAATAAAGGTAAAAGAATAATATCGAAAGGTGAAGTGGTTGATGCTAGGAAATTTCAGATTCTTGAATCATTAAAAAGAAAGTACGAATCATGGATCATGAAATCGGCCAATTATTTTTTAATCTTATTGGGGAAATTTATTTTCATCCTTATTTCTTATCTGGTATTGCTACTTTTTATGTATCATTTCAGGTTCGAGGTTTTGCAGGATTTTAGAAAATCGGTATTTCTTGTTTTTGTTAATACCATGTTTGTTGTTGTTTCTGCACTTATGATTCGGTTTGGCCCATTACATTATTATATAATTCCATTGGCAATACTGCCTATCGTGGTACGGACTTTTTATGACGACAGGCTCGCACTTTTCGTGCATCTTATTACTATATTTATAGTGGGTTATATTGTCCCTAATCCGTTTGAATTCATTTTTCTGAATTTCATCACAGGTGTAGTAGCTATTTTTAGTTTAAATAATTTATATCGTCGCAGAAGGCTTGTGATAACTTCTTTGTTAATAATAATTTCTTATTCTTTGGTTTATTCAGGGTTAGAAATAGTATCAACTGGTGATTTTGCACAAATAAATGCTAAGAACTTTATGTGGTTTGGCATTAATGGCTTATTTATATTCCTTATTTATCCCATTATTTGGGTTTTTGAAAAGATGTTTGGCTTTTTGTCAGATGTAACCCTTATGGAATTGTCAGATACTAACCAGGACTTGCTTAGGGAGCTTGCTGAGGTTGCCCCGGGTACCTTTCAACACTCTTTACAGGTATCTAATCTTGCCGAAGAGGCTGTTTTTCATATTGGAGGAAATGCGTTGCTTGTAAGAACGGGTGCGTTGTATCACGATATAGGAAAAATGGATAACCCTACCTATTTTACTGAAAATCAAAAAAATAATCAAAACCCACACGACCGCCATGAATATGAAGACAGTGCACGTATTATTATTGAGCATGTTACAAAGGGTGTTGAAATAGCTAAAAAACATAAATTACCGGAACAGGTAATCGATTTTATCCGGACACATCATGGAACCACTACGGTGCGATATTTTTATAAACTTACACAAAATGAAAATCCTGGTAAAGAAATAAATAAAAGCAAATTTAAATATCCGGGGCCGATCCCTTACTCCAAAGAAACGGCGGTGCTAATGATGGCTGATTCCGTTGAAGCTGCTTCAAGAAGCCTTACGGATTTAACGGAGGAAACGTTGCAAAACTTGGTCAATAGCATTATTGATTATCAAATGGCCGAAGACCAGTTTATTAATGCGGATATAACTTTCAAAGACATTACTACTATTAAAAAGGTATTTATGAACAAACTTACCAATATATACCATGTAAGGATCAAGTATCCGGAGTAGGCTGGGAGTTTGAAGGTGTGTTAATTTGAGAATTTGAAAATAGTTGGATGTAGTAGTTAGATTAAAAAGGAATAATGGTTAGAAACCAATTGTAATCTCTGCATTGTTCCATCTTTCCATTATTCCAATTCACTTAAACTTATATTACTGGATTCAACACCGCAAAAAACCAATTAATTATATTCTTAACATTAATCCGTAAGATCAATCACTTCAACACCAGGATAGTTTTTGGGGTTGAAGGTGAAGTCTTCGTCTTTTAACTCAATTGCTTTTGTTTTTGGCAACGATATTTCATATGTTATCCCATTTTTATTGAACACTTTAATAGTCTTTATTAGGTTATTTGCAGGGTTTATCAGAATATTTATCCTGAAGTATTCCATGTTCAGATCTTCAGGAAAAAGATCTATGTCCAGTACTTTTTCACCGTTAATCAGTTTTTCACCTGAATATTTTGATTTATATCCATCATTATAAAAGCTAAAAAGATTTGAGGGGGATATGAAAAAAAGTTCTTCGGTATTATCTTCGGGAGGCATAATGTTAACTTCATTCGCTTCCTTTAAATAATTATAATTTTTTTTGCCATCATAATAAACAATGTTCCCAAGCAGGTCAAGGATATATTTATCCCCCTTTAGTTTAATTGTACCTTCTTGTTCGTGCTTTGAGTTGTCTTTTTTATTGAAGATAGTATATTTAAAACTTATTTCCCAAGCCGGTGAAGTTTTCATCGTTTCAGCTACTTTATCAAGTGCTTTAATGGCATCAGGATCTTTTTGTGCAGTTAATATATTGGCTATCAATACACAAATTGTTAAAATAATTGATTTTTTCATATCAGTGAAGTGTAAGATTTAATCTCTTATATTTTTATTTTACCCAATAGTTTGTTAGAACTGATGGTGTAATTAATTTTGGTTTAATTGTGTCAAAAATTGTTCCAATGAGTATTCGTCAGGAAATAAAACATTTCTTGCCTTGCTTCCTTCAAACGGGCCAACAACCCCTGCAGCTTCTAATTGGTCAATAATTCTTCCGGCACGGTTATAGCCTATTGAAAACTTACGTTGAATGAGTGAAGTGGACCCTTGTTGGTGGGCTACAACCAACTTAGCTGCTTCCTCAAATAATTCATCTCTTTTTGTTAAATCTACTTCACCGGCAGGGACGCTTTCTTCACCAACATATTCCGGTAACATAAATGCAGATGGATATCCTCTTTGGTTGCTGATAAAGTCAGTTATGCTTTCCAGTTCAGGTATATCAATAAATGCACACTGTAACCTAATGAGGTCGCTACCTGATGATATGAGCATATCGCCCCGGCCAATTAACTGGTTGGCACCCGGTGTATCGAGGATTGTGCGTGAATCGATCATGGATGTTACCCTGAATGCAATACGTGCCGGAAAGTTTGCTTTAATAACACCGGTAATAATATTGGTTGTGGGCCTTTGTGTTGCAATAATTAAGTGGATACCTATTGCCCTAGCCAATTGGGCCAGCCTTGCAATAGGGGTTTCAACTTCCCTTCCGGCTGTCATAATCAGATCAGCAAACTCATCAATAACAACAACAATATATGGTAGGTACTTATGCCCGTTGTTGGGGTTCAGTTTTCTGGATATAAATTTCGTGTTGTATTCTTTTATATTTCGAACTTGTGCCTTTTTTAATAAATCATATCGGTTATCCATTTCGGAACATAATGAATTAAGGGTATGGATAACTTTTTGTGTATCGGTTATAATAGCTTCTTCTTCGCCTGGAAGCATAGCAAGAAAATGGCGTTCGATTTTACTATAAAGGGTTAATTCAACTTTTTTTGGATCAATTAATACAAATTTAACTTGTGACGGGTGTTTTCTAAATAATATTGATGTAATAATAGCATTCAGTCCCACTGATTTTCCTTGCCCGGTTGCACCGGCAACCAGCAGGTGGGGCATTTTAGTAAGGTCAAACGTGTATGTTTCATTTGAAATCGTCTTGCCCAATGCGATGCAAAGTTCATGTTTTGACTCCTGAAATTTTCGGGAACTTATAATTGAACGCATTGAAACTATTTCTGGGTGCTGGTTCGGTACTTCAATTCCAATTGTCCCTTTTCCAGGCATTGGTGCTATAATCCTAATACCAAGGGCGGCAAGGCTTAGGGCGATATCATCCTCCAGGTTTTTAATTTTTGATATCCTAATACCGGGAGCTGGCACTATTTCGTATAATGTAATGGTTGGCCCTATGGTCGCCTTAATTTTGTCTATCTGAATTTTATAGTGGTTCAGCGTTTCAACAATTTTATTTTTGTTGTTGATTAATTCATCATTACTAACCGATAAATTCGATGATTTATGGTCTTCCAGCAGATCAATTGGTGGTAGTTTATAACTTGATAACTCAAGGGTAGGGTCGTAATCTCCAATGTCAGTTATATTTTTATCAACTTGTTCTTCCTTTAAACCTGCATTTTCAACTGATAATTCCAAATTATCTTCTTTTTCTGATATTCTGTCTGTTGCTTCTGAATTTTTATTTTCATCCTGAGAGTTTTCATCCGTTTCTTCTTCGGTCATACGATGATATTCGGTTTCGAATACTATGTCGTCATCAGTTGCTTTGTTATCAGTAGTCTGTTGTGTTTGGTTTTCCGGGGATTGATTATCAAACAAGTCTTCAACCGGTTTGGTTATTTCATTTAGTTTTTGATTATTAAAGAAATTTTTAATGTTTTCATACAATTTTGGAAATGTAAAGAATATAAAAGAAAGGTATATGATCAGCAATAAAAAGAAAGTTCCTGTTTTACCTAAAAATGCATTAAGCCATTGTGAGATAATGAACCCGTGCATCCCACCAGGACCGCTTCCCAAAAAATCAATTGAATTGCTGAACAGATAGCTCAGGGTTATAGATATTAATACAGTTAACAAGATTGTATTTCGGATGGTTTTACGTAAAGGTAACAGCCGGATATTGAATAACCTAAAACCACATATGAAAAGCAGAAATGGAAATGAAAGCGAAGCAATACCAAACCATTTATTCATAAAAAGGTTGGCAAAATAGGCACCAACTTTGCCCGACCAGTTTTCTACAGTTATTGAAGTACCGCTTATAGGTTGTGACCATTCAAAACTTTGATCACTTTTCCAGGTAAAGAAGTATGAAATAAATGCCAGGGTGAATAAAGCTGAAGCTCCCAATAAAACTAAACCAAGGGTAATACTGAACCGTTCGTCCCTGAAGAATGAATTTTTTTTCTTTTTTTTGTTACTTCCTTTTTTGCGCGGCATTAATTCTTTTTAATGCAAAACTAATAAAGCAGGAAAATATTATAGAATGAAAGCAAATAATTATTCTAACAAATCATGAATAATTTTAACCATTTCATTTCGGGTAATCCTTTCAAATCCGTTAGGGATTTTAAATTCAGTATTTTCAATGTCTTTAAATTCAAGTTTTGATGCTGTAAATTTCATTTTTAAATTTCCCATTTCCATTTGAAAATCCATAAGTATACCGGGAATATCTTCATAGGCAGTGTTCTTGTTAATAATGCTAGCGTTAATAACATCCGTGTAGTAAACATAATGGCTTTCATTTAACGAGGGAAATGATACTTTTGCTTTTTTACAATATACTCCAGCAATTATTGTTGAATCATTTAATAATTCAACCTCCGGTCTTTCAAGAATTTCAAAACAACAAGGGTATTCTTTTGGTTTACTTGTATAAAAATATTTATGATTAGAATATTTAAATGCTGTAGTAACCGTATCAAATTTTAAATCACTTATATTTTTAATACTTATTAATCCCAACATGTTCTCAATAGTATTGACGGTGTATCTAGGTGAGAATTCAAGGGTCATCTTTTTAGGGAGCATATATGCGGAAAACCCTTCCAGGTGATTCTTTATATAGGTAATGTCATATTCAACTTTTCCTTCCCCATGAATTCCTTCAAAATTCTCGTTTGTGCACGAAAGAGAAGATAAAAATAATATTAACAATGTTGCCCGTAGTATTTTGTTAATTAGTCTCATCAGCATTATTACCCTAAATTAACATATAAATTCTTAAAAAAGAAGTGTTCGTCCGTGTGGTTTTGATGAAATATTGAAATTTAGGGTTGTAAGTTTACTTTTGTTAAAGGGATTTTCAGTAACTATTTCAAGAGGATTTATATTTATGAAAAATTAATTCATATTTATGCACAAATATGATGTATATCATACTAAAATATAGGTATAACACCTATATTTGTTGGTAATAATAATTAGTGCTATGAATATGGACTTAAAGAATCGTCATTTTTTAAAATTATTGGATTTTAACAGTGATGAAATTAATTACCTGCTTAATTTATCAATGAGGTTGAAAGAGGAAAAAAGGAACCATAAGGAAGAAAAAAAGCTGACAGGCAAAAATATTGTACTTATTTTTGAAAAGAATTCAACCCGTACCCGTTGTGCTTTTGAAGTGGCTGCATATGACCAGGGTGCCCATGTTACTTTTTTAAGCCCCGATGGTTCACAAATTGGACATAAGGAATCAATTAAAGATACTGCCCGGGTATTAGGAAGAATGTATGATGGTATCGAGTATCGTGGGTTCGGGCAAAATATTGTTGAAGAACTTGCAAGGTATGCCGGGGTACCTGTTTGGAATGGATTAACAAATGAGTTTCATCCAACCCAAATACTTGCTGACTTTTTAACCATTAAAGAAAACTTTGAAAAGCCGTTAAACAAAATTAAGTTTTGTTACCTGGGAGATGCACGGTTTAACATGGGAAATTCATATATGGTAGGTGCTGCTAAAATGGGTATGGATTTTAGAATTGCAGCGCCAAAGGAATGTCAACCCGAAGAAGGGTTGCTTAATAAATGTAAATCGATTGCTTCGGGTACGAATGCTAAAATTTATATAACAGATAATGTTGCAGAAGCGGTAAAAGGTGCTGATGTTGTTGCCACAGATGTATGGGTATCCATGGGTGAACCGGCTTCGGTTTGGGAGGAACGTATTAATCTTCTAAAACCTTATCAGGTAAATAAAAAAGTTATAGAACTAACCAATAATCCGAATGCAATATTTTTACATTGCCTGCCGGCATTTCATAACTGGGAAACTGGGGTGGGAGAGGAGATATATCAGAAATTTGGGATTGATGCCATGGAAGTTACCGAAGAGGTGTTTGAATCCCCAGCTTCCAAAGTATTTGATGAAGCTGAGAACCGTCTGCATACCATTAAGGCAGTTATGGTGGCTACACTTTGTGAATAAATTTTTTTACGTACCTA
>JBNLCS010000368.1:0-1681 GCA_050303935.1 Bacteroidales bacterium | reverse complement strand
TCCTGGTTGCTTTGTTTATGTTTGCAAATAAATCAAAACCACTACCCAGGTGATATTTAACATCGATTCCCGGGTAAAATTGTTCTGAAAAACCAGAATAATATTGAATTAATAGGCCTGCATTTATCGTGATTTTTTTATTGGAATAGGCATGTTCCAAATATAATCCTGAAGAATATCTACTCCGTTCCTTGTCGAAAAAACCATCATCTTCACCCGGAGCTGTCATAGTATCTACAGGGTTACCCATGGTATTGCTGTTTATACGTTCATTTCTGTACTCGAAACCAATATTGGTAGTACCCAATACTGTGATATATGAAAAATCAGTTTCAATACCATATGTGGTTGTCATATGGTAGTTGGGGCTTTGATAGAAAGAAAATGCCGTGTCGCCGGAATTATAATTTATCCAGCGTGAAATACTGTCGGTAAAAGTATAATAATCGTCCCCGGCCCTATACAATTCAAAACGGTCGTGTGAACGCTTTACATACGCTTTGGGTTTTATTTTTATGGCCCCGGCATTGGCATCCAACACTATGCTGGCAAATTTCGTCTTCATTTGTTCAAATTGGGACGGGAAAGCCGTGGTGTAAAAATTTTGTGCACCTGCCGCTTTATTTTGATAACCACCTTGCAATGTAATATCCCCTATTTTGGTTTTAGTAACTGAACTGTAAAAAAGGTTGAGTATTGAAAAATCGGTATTATCGATATAACCCGAAGAGCTGTTCCGGCTTGCAGAAAACAAATGCCTGCTTTTTCCTATCACCTTATTAAGTGTGGCTGCAAGCTGGTTATAACCATGTTGGCCAAAAGCCACATTTCCCAATACATAATCGTTATGATCCGGTAGTGCAACAATATTTAAAGCCCCACTAAAAGCACTGGCCCCAAAAATCCTGCTTGAAGGGCCTTTAATAAGTTCGATCCTGTTTACGGTTTGTAAGTTGAGTGGAAGGTTTAAACTGTTGTGCCCGGTTTGGGCTTCGGTAAGTTTTATTCCGTTGAGAAGAATGGTAGCTTGCTCAAAGTTTCCGCCACGGATGCTGATGTCTGACTGAACACCAAGGGGCCCCCTGGTCCGCATGTCGACACCGGGTAGTTGGTCCAGTTGATCATTGATACTCCCCGCCGGGGAACTTGCCAATTCTGCTGCAGGCACAATATTGATCACCTTTGCAATTTCCTCATCCAGCAAAGGCGAACGACTGCCGGCAATACTTACCTCATCAATGTCGAAATTAGGTAAAAATACCATTACGCTATCACTTTCCCCTTTGGCTTTCACCGGTAAAACAAGCAAGGCATATGCCATGGATAAAGAGCCTATTTTAATCAGCTTGCCCAGGCTGTTGAAAACGGCATACTTCTTATTCAGCCATTTTCGAAAGCAGTACTGCTTTTTTTTAGAATAATTTTTAAACATAGTTTTAATTTGAAAATTTGATTATTGGTTAATTTGGAAATTTACACTTTCAGCCATCCGCTAACCCACCTCTTCAAAATCATCCTTATCAGCAGCACATATGGGACAGTTCCATCCGGGAGGTAACCCTTCAAACGGGGTGCCCGGTGGTACATCACTCATGGGATCACCTTCTTCCGGGTTATAAATATAACCGCAAACTTTGCATCGGTACGATTTCATAGATTCAATAATTTAAATTTCGGGGTG
>JBNLCS010000367.1:0-7833 GCA_050303935.1 Bacteroidales bacterium | reverse complement strand
TATTTATTTAAACTGAACTGATAAAAATTGTTTAACTGTACTTTTAAAAAAAATGCTTTTCTAATAAAAAGGAGCTCACGAATTCAAAAAAATGTGAAGTGTATTTTAAAAACGTAGTTTACAATTACGCACAAATTAATGTGATTTTAAAATGATTGAATTTTGTTTTTGGAATTTTATTATAACCACAAAAGTAAACCAGGCCATTGCAGCCTGGTTTAGTGTCAAAGATTAAGAATAATACTGATGCGCAAGAAAGTCTTTTTTTGGGTACCCTAACCTATTTCGTTGTCATCCAGTTTGATTGTGATTTACAGTCTCCTTCTATTTCCTGTACTTTTAATTGGTTTATTTCCCATTGTACAACTCCATTGTTCATTTCTTCCCACGACAAACCTGTGTCGAACGCCAGGTCCTTAAACCGCCCTTTAATTTCATAATCAGCGGGGAGACAATAATTTAACAAACCACTACTACTATGCTTAATGGCATTTTTAAAAATATCTACAGTAAAACTCACTGATAATTTTTTACTTGTCTCATTATCAATATACAGAACAAGAAACCGTTCTGCATCTTTCCCGTAAGGAAATTTCTTTTTCCATTTATAATAAATAGATACATTTTCCTTTTCTTCCAGCTTCTCAAATGAAGCATTGGGTTGACCATAGAGACCAAATCCCAATGCTGAAAATATAAGAACTGTTACAACTTTTTTCATAACTATTTTATATTATATCGAACAGAAAATGAAATACTTTCAATATCTATTCCCGGGTTCTGTACAACAACAAAAAGAGGTTTCCAATCAACCGATACACTGAAAGGAATTTCATCAAATGAATATTCAATGCCCCCAATCAAATTAATTCCCACAGAAATATGTTGCCCCTGTTCCAACCAAGGATGAACAACTATATCAGGGCTCCACCATCCTAAATGGCCACCAAATCCGTAAAATAAATTAAAATTTGAAGTATTAAATGTGTTGTGGTGAAACTCATACAAACCGTCAAGTATCAAACCATCCCACCGTGAAGTTGCCATAATTTCAAATCCTGTCTGATCTGTTACAAACTGTTTAAATGTTATACCCCAATACGGCCAGCTTCTCACACCAATACCTGTAGCGTAATCACGTTGTGCATAAATGCTACATGTGAGGGCAATGTTCAAAAGTATATGGATGTATATTTTTTTCCCTTTCATAAAAATTCACTGTTTTAAAAGCTTTACACGAAAATTCCATGCCACAAATCTTTACAAAAAGCCATATTAATCTATCTTACTTATAATTAACATTTTATTGATGGATGGATATTTTAGATTTTTAAAAAAACGTGTAATTTTTTCTCAAATCGGAAATAGTATTCTCAAATTGATAAAACTTTTATTTAAAAAATCAACCATGAGTTAACTTTACTATATTTTATTGAGAAATTTTTACAACAAAAATCAGAAATTTAACCAACCTAAATTTACTTTCATTCTCTCTATTGTATACTAAAAGCTATAATTTAGTGTAGGTAAGAAAACTCCATTTTACTCACAACATGACTATTTTAATGGTGTTCCTTGCTAATGGCGGGGCGGGCTGTAAACTAAAGGTTCTTTGTTACGCTTGAAAATGGTCTTTTTTTATCCGCCATAAGTCAATTTGAGCAAAAAGTAGTTGTAAATTTTACAAACAGTAGTTGTAAATTTTTTTTACACAACATATTTTCGAAATATAATCACATAATTGATTATAAACCACTTAAACCAAACGGCACAATTATTGGCAATCAACTTACACTCTATTTAAAATATCATAAAATGGGAATGGATAAAGAACTTAAAAAGAAAACCTGGATACAAAAGAACTATTTAAAACTATCTGCCGGAATAGTGGTCATTGGATTTTTATTTTATAGTATGATTTTTGGTGATCATAGCTCAAAACTTAAGATCGATAAAGAAAAAATTTCTATTGAAACTGTAACAAAAGATATATTCCAGGATTATATTGGTATAAATGGCATAGCTGAACCTATAAGAACAGTTCAATTATTGCCAAGGGTTAGTGGCCAGGTTGAAGAAAAAATAAAAGAAGAGGGTGACATGGTGAAGAAAGGTGATGTTATTTTAAAAATGAGTAACCCTGACCTAGAACAACAAATCATAGATCTTGAAACAGCCTTGCAAAGAGAAAGGATTAGACTACAAGAGAGTAGAATTCAGGAAGAAAAAGTTCGGGCAGGGTTTAAAACAAGGATCCGGGAAATGGAATTTACAATAAATAAGGATAAAAGGGCTTTTGAGGAAAGAAAATATGAACATGAACAAGGGATGATCCCAAAAAACACATACCTTATGGCAAAGGAAACATATGAGTTTACCCTTGAACAAAAAAAGATACTGGAAGAAAATCTTGTAAGGGATTCGTCATTGAGCGTTTTAAAGATTCAACAACTTGAAAACGAACTAAAAAGAAATGAAGCCAAATTCCTGATTGAGAATAGAAGACTAGACGATCTCAATTTGAAAGCTCCAGTTGCCGGCAGGTTAAGTTCCCTGAATGTTGAACTTGGTGGTCAGCTATCTAAAAATGCAGCCATTGGATATATAAGGGACCTTTCATCATTAAAACTAATAGCTAATATTGATCAGTTTTATGCACGCCGGGTAAATAACAATTTAAAAGCAACATTTACTCTAGAAAACAAAACGTATAACCTTTTTATAAATAAAGTTTCACAGGAGGTTATTCAGGGTATGTTTGAAACTGAATTATTATTTGAAGATGAACTGCCAGATATAATTAAAGTTGGACAAACGTATCGTATGAAACTTCAGCTAGGTGAATCAAAAGAAGCCATAATGATACCAAGAGGTGGTTTTTACCAGAATACAGGGGGGCAATGGATATTTATTATTGACGAATCCGAAAGCTTTGCCGAAAAAAGAAACATTCGGATAGGCAGAAATAATTCTGAATATTATGAGGTATTGGATGGTTTAACACCAGGAGAAAAGGTTATTGTATCAGGGTATGACAATTATGGTGAAGTTGATAAACTAGTCTTTAAATAATTCCATGAAACATCCTTGTACTGACCTTCATAACAAAGACATGAACAAAACAGGGGTGTTCTACGATCAAATAGTATTAATGTTAAATATATCTTTGTGTTTCATTATAAAACAAATATTTAATTAAATTTTATCGAGTGAAACCCTCATGCTCTGACATACACAACAATGAAATAATTAAACATGGGGGTTCCATGGTAATGGAAATACGAAACCAAAATAATCGCAATTATTTAATTGAAAAACAATACTTTAAATCAAGTTTATACGTATGAAAAAGATTATAGGAATAATACAGGTAATTTTAAGCTTTGGTTATTGTTTTCAATGTGTTAACGCCCAAGACAAAATGAACCTTACCTTACAGGAAGTTATTGAATTGGCGCAGAAACAATCGTTGGACGCTTTTATAAACAAAAATCTTTACTTATCAAGCTATTGGGAATACAGGGCGTACAAAGCTGAAAGGAGACCATGGCTTTCAGTCTCTTCTAACCCGGTAAACTATTCAAACAGTATTGAGTCATATTCTGATAGTTCCGGACATACTATGTATACAAACCCCAATAAAATAGAATCAGATGGCTATCTGAATTTAAGTCAGAACCTTGCACTCACCGGAGGGAAAGTATATATTAACTCGGGATTATCAAGGGTGCAAAATTTTATCGATAACGGAGATATAACTATATTTGGCACAACACCGGTTTCAGTGGGTATAACCCAACCTTTGTTTCAGTATAATTCTTATAAGTGGAAGAAGAAAATAGAACCCATTAAATTTGAAAAAGCGAAACAAGAATACATATCTTCAGTTGAAATGCTTGCATATGAAGCGGTACGGAATTTTTTCAATTTATTGGATGCGCAACAGGCAAGGGATATTGCCTGGATAAACAAAACAACTGCCGATACTTTTTACCAAAAAAGCCTGGGACAATATGACCTGGGGGCAATTGCCCTAAAAGACCTCCAGCGACTTGAATTGAATAAACTTAACTCATATTTAGTATATCAAAATGCAGAACTAAACCTTGAGCGTGTTAAATTTAGACTTAAATCATTCCTTCGAATTAATGAAGAAAATGAGATAGAACTAGTTATACCCGTAAATTTCCCTGACCTCGAAATCCCCCCTTCTTTAGCTCTTGACCAGGCCATCCAAAACAATCCTGATATTCTTGAATTTCAGCAACGAATGTTGGAAGCAGATCAACGCATTGCCATGACAAAAGGTGAAACGGGAATATCTTCAGACCTTGAAGTGAACCTTGGCTGGAATAATACCTCCAGTGATTTTAACGATCTTTATAATGAATTTGATAAAGCGAGAAATATAAGACTATCATTATATGTACCAATAGTCGATTGGGGATTAAGCAAGGGAAGAAGGGAAATGGCAAAATTTAATAGTGAAATAGTTAATGCCAGACTTGAAAAAGAAAGAATAGAATTTGAGGAAAATATACTAAGAAGTGCCATTGAATACAATATGATAGAACAGCAACTAAAAATTGTAGTGAAAGCAAAGGAAATAGCAGATAAAACATATAAAACCATTAGCGATAGGTTTTTACTTGGTAAAGAGTCTTTGGAAACACTATATGCGGCAAGAAATGAAAGAGACAATGCACTGCGAAATTATTATAACAAAATGAGAGAATACTGGTTACGCTATTACTATATGAGAAGCCTGACCTTGTATGATTTTGAGAATAATAAAAGCCTCTCCGAGAATTTTGATAAGCAATTTGGGTTATAAGTTATTTCAAAATTTAATTAGCATTAATCAAAAATTTGCTAACAGTTGAGAAAAACAATTCTTTGTTTTCTAACATGAAATAATGTCCGCAATTTTCAAAAACTTCATATTGCGGGTTGTTAAATATTTTTTGATGTTTTTGCTGAAGATTGTCCCCTGAAATAACATTACATTCGCTTGCGAGCATGAGAACTGGGAATTTACATGTATCCAAACCTGAAGTTAAATCAACCAGTAACCCTCCATCATTATTAAATACAGATGACATTAAGTATTGCGAAGCCAATGCGCCCGATCGCCAGTGAGGCAAAACAAAACCCCCAATATCTTCGCCGCAGAAATATTTTCGCAAAGGGTGGCCCTTATATGATTTATACATCAGTTTATTAAACAGGTAGTCTTTCCCAGCAAAAGGATCTGGCCCGTCAACATGTGATGATTCAAAATATGAATTTATTAAATGTTTTAATGCACTTAGACTAAACTCAGGACGTAACCCATTACTAAATTCAAAAAAATCCCTCACTGTCTCATTAATTAAAAAATCAGGCTCGGCAATAATTATTTTGTTTATTTTTTCAGGATGCTTACTGGCATACCCGGTTCCAAGAATTGCCCCCCAATCATGCCCTAACAGATTTACCTTATCTTCCGGTTTAAAAAACTGTATTATAGAATGAATATCAGCAATAGCTGTATCTACCGTTAAAAAACGGCCTTCTGTTCTTGGTGACAATCCGGTCCCTCTTCGATCATATAAGACAACAAAAAAATGGTTACTTAATATTCGTAGGCTCCTTAAATATTTAAAGTCCCCCCCCATTCCACCATGCAGTACCAATAGCATCATATTGTCCTTACTTCCAAAAGTCTCACAATGAAACCGGTTCCCATGCACTTCTATAGAAGGCAATAAAGTATCAACGTCAACAGTTGCAGGAATTTTGTCGGGATCGTTGTTTAACAAATATCCGGTAAACATTAAAATCATAAAAAGGATAATAAATATAAAAGTGATCTTAAAAAGGGGTTTTATAATCTTCATAGTTCTGCAATATCATTTGGTTAAAGACTTTTTAAAAACAGCGTTCAGCCCTGCTACCAGTAACCAACCTGTTAAAAATAGAATTAAAGAAGATAAAACCACCAGAACAAAGTCCCTATTCGTATAAAACCTTATAAGGTTTTCAATCATCGCCCAGATTGTCATAATAAGAATAAATATCATGGGCAATAAACCAATGATAACATTCTTTTTCTTACTAAGAAGATATAAACTTATAATCCCCAAAGCCAAAGCCGCTAACAGCTGATTTAGTGCACCAAACATAGGCCACAGTATTAGTGCCCCTTCAGCGCCCGGTTTTAAAAAAGTTAATATGGCGGCAGCTATTACCACCAACAATGTAGTAAAATAACGATTCTTGAATAAACCAGGGGCATTATTATTTTTATCCCGTACTAATTCTTGTAATGATAACCGTTGTATTCTGGCACAAGAGTCAAGTGTTGTATTGGCAAAACTCACAATAAATACAACGATCATTGGCCTACCAATGCTTTTAGGAATTCCTAATGAAGAATAAAGGTTCGCCGCTCCCTCTACAAATGCTTTAAGTTTGGCACTAAGCCCTGATGCCCCCACCCATGTTGCATAATGGTGTTGATAAGCTTGTAACCCGGTATAAGTCACTTTCCCATCTTCCAACCCCATGCCTAAACCACCTGCAACCGACATAATTACAAGGACCGCCAAAAAACTTTCCCAAATCATACCTCCATAACCAATAAAAAGGGAATCTTTTTCATTATTCATTTGTTTTACAGTAGTCCCTGAACTAGCTAATGAATGAAACCCGGATATTGCCCCACATGCAATGGTAATAAACAATAATGGGGCCATAGAAGGAATATCACTTCCCACAGCTTTTGCAGCAGGATTTATAGCTGGTGCAGTTATTGGAGGATGGGCAATAACCAATCCCACTATTAAAAGAACAATGGCAATCAATAATTGATGTGAATTGATATAATCCCTTGGTTGAAGCAGTTTTTGAACTGGAATGGTAGATGCAAAAAAGACATATACATATAATATTAAACTCCATGTTACTACTGATGACCCCATAATCCCAGGTACAACAACAGGCCACTTGATCCCTGCAAAAATGGATGCATACATGAGTACAACCGCAATGATAGAATAAAATGTTTCATTTTTACCTTGTCTCATTATCCACCCTAACCAAACGGCAATAGGAATTTGTAACCATACAGGAATTACCGATTCGGGATACTTGGTGAACAAAACCCCAACAATCATTGAAAATACAGCCAATACAATCCACAACAAAAATTGCATAATTATTTGAAATACAATTCTTGTTGCAGGACTTATAAGATCACCTGTAAGCTCTCCTATAGTTTTACCATGTGACCGGGCCGATACCACTAAAGAAGAAAAATCATGTACTGCCCCCATAAATATGGCCCCAAAAAACACCCAAATAAATGCAGGCAACCATCCCCAAATAACACCAATAGCAGGTCCTACAATTGGCCCTAATCCTGCTATGGTTGTAAAATGGTGCCCGAAAAGAATATTCCGTTTTGATGGCACATAATCCACATTATCCCTTTGCTGATGTGAAGGTACATCGGTTGTGTCTTTGAGTTTAAAAATCTTCCGGGCTAAAAAACTTCCATAAAAACGGTAGGCAAGTAAATAACCAATAAAAACAATAATAGTTAATGTTAATGAATTCATTTGTATTTAAAATTCTTTTTAGGAATTTCTTCCAAAATTAAATTGTTTAAAATTAATACATTTATATTTATTAAGTGTTCAGGTTAAAATTGATTTTATATTTTTGAATCTTATTCTTTCTTAAGTAAGTTGTAAAAGTATTGTAGTAACAACTTACCACTAAGATATTGAAACAGTTAGTAGTTACTAATGAAAAATATTAAATATACATTTTTTTTAATCGGGGTTGTAT
>JBNLCS010000366.1:0-3128 GCA_050303935.1 Bacteroidales bacterium | reverse complement strand
GCATGGTTGTAATAGTTAACCTTTTTTCGGCCTGCAGGATGTTTTCTTTATTTTCACGCAAATTATCCAGTAATTCAGGTAACTCTTCTTCTACAAAAATTAATCCATTTTGGTTTGTTGTTTTAAGTTTAGGAAATGGTTTTTCACGGGCATTTACCTGCAATGTTTCTACACCGAATGGCCCCCTGCATATAAAAGTGAAAGGAAGCTCATACAATTTGTTAACCTTGTCAACATCCAAATATTCATTATTAAGAAATAAAATCCTGCTTGAATCGTTGAGGTGATATATTAACCTGACGTAACAGGGCATATTGGCTTTCAGATAGATTTTCATTTTTTCACCTTCGCTGAATATTAAATCATCCGTACCTTTGTTTGTATAAACATCAAGAATAAGCCCGCTTGTTGTTATTTCATTTTTGTTAAATGTATCCTGATCTTGTTTTGCCTGCAAGTAATTTTCCGGTTGCAAAGGGATGAACGTTTCATCTACAAAACTTTTGTTGAATTCATATTCAATACTGGCTTTTTTAATCCCTGTAATTATTTCGCTAACAAATATGTTAATATATATTTTATCCTCTGAATCCCAATAACTTCCTTTAACGGCATACCTTATTTTGCCCATATTTTCGATGGTAGGGTCATATTTTTTAATTGGATATGTTTTCCAATTATTGTGGGTAATAATATGATGTTCAATTGTTTCCCTGAATTGTTTGCTAAACATAGACGACATCCCTGTATTTTTATATGTAAGTGGTGATACAATGACCCCATCGAGTACTTCGCCCTGAGTTTGTTCTTTAAATGCAAAAGCGATAAAAAAAGCAAGATCGTTTAATGAATTAATGGTTGTGATTAATTTGCTGATAGAGTGGCTTAAATCAACCTGGTTAATGTTCGACCCTACTTCGGGTATTTTGCCAAGGCTAATAATAATTGTTTGTAAATCAGTTACTGCACTTAATACCGGATAACAGTCCAGATAACTTTTTAATGCATTGTCTTTAAGGTTTTGTTTTTCAAATTCACGTGCCGCAAAAAAGAGGCCTTCCAGTTCTTTTGTTTTTTCAAACAGCTTATATTCATAGTTTTTTACCAAATAACTTGTGGGGACATAAACCAGGCAATAAACCCGTTCAGATTTTTTATCAGTATACAGTTCTTTTTTTAATCCCGGAAGTTCAATTTCACTAACAGATATTACCTCCGATTCCAGTTTTTGTTGATATACCATACCTGTTTGGCTCCGTAATGTTTTGGTTGAAGATTTCACCTGTACCATTATCTTTTCAGACAAGTTCTTTTTAGCATTTTCTTCAGCAATTTGTTTTATGTTGACCAGGTTGTCATGTTTTGTGAAGGAGGCAATGCCATATCCTGTAATATATTCATTTTCTGAAAACCGGGGAGATGAACCTTTGCCATCAACCCAGTCGGGGGCCTCCTGGGCTGAAGCATAGGTGATTGCTACCGTTATGGTGAGGACTAATGTTGATATTAGGTTCATTCGTTTAAAAATATAGTAAGAGCTTCATTTTTAATTAGTGCTTGTTGTGATGTTCAGGGCATGGATGTTTCATTTAATTCAAAATTGAAGTTATTATTCCTGTGTTTTAACAAATTCTTCCATTTGTTTGTCAAATGTTTCTTTAAATTTTTCCAATCGGAAATCTGTTTCAAGTTTATCCTGGTCTTTAACAAGGTTTTGTACACCGGTGCCATATACATTTTCAAAATCATCCCTGTTCAATTCAATTGCCACATGGGCTTCATAAACAATACCCTGTCTTTTATTTTTAACTTCAAATACTTTTTGTCCAACAATCAGGGCATTACTTAACTGCTGTTTTACAATATTGTATCCAAGTGCTTCCATTTTGGCATAGAAGTCACGGTCAACTGATCCATATTGTGATTTTGCAAACTGACCGGAAAAATCTTCTGAAACATTTTTTACCAAGGAATTAATTTGGGCTGCCAGTTTTTGACGGGCATCATTGCTTGCCATTTCAACAGCAAAACTAACGTCCGGACTGGTTTGTATGCCTACTGCCCTAAAAGCTTTTTTATCGCTCATTATTTTTTCAAAAGGCATGCTAATTTCTTTACGGTCGTTTTTAGTTACAACTTTTTTTTCTGATCCGCAGCCGCCAATAAATACAACCATAGCCACAAAAACGATTACTTTAGCTGCAAGGTTTGCCGCTGTACTGAAGTTTGAATTTTTTGTTTTCATTTCTGTTTAAAATTAGTTTAACTTTTACTATGTATTGCATTTATCGAAAAAGGTCATCAGGATTTTTGAATTTTATTTCCCCGTTTTATTTTTTGTATCAACAGTATCATTCAATTCAAATATTGCTGAATCTGCATATTCCGGTGATTTATGAATTCTCACGGAATCAAGGGTAATTACATTATTTGGTTGAACATGTCTGTTTTTTCCAAAAAAAACAAAGAAAACAATGGTTATGGAAGCAGCAATAGTGATAATAGGCCATAAGAGCTTTAAATTCTTATCTTTCTCTTTATATTGAGTGTAATAAAGGTTCAGGTCTTTTTTTAGTTGTTTTTTTCCACTGATAACCAATGCCCTGTGAATATCTTTATGCAATTCAACTTCTTTCTGAAGTTTAGGGTCATTGGCCATTTGGGTTTCAAATAGTTCCCTTTCCTCCAGTGACATGTCACCATCCAGGTATGACTCAATTTTTTTTGTTAATTCATTTTCCGGTTTCATGTTTTTGTTTTTTAATAATTGTTGGAAAAGCCGGGAGGAAGACTGTCTTTAATTTTCTGCAAACAACGATATTTTTGATTTTTGACTACTTTTTCTGTTTTATAACCTAATTTCTCTGATATTCTACGATAACTCACCTTTTTAAAATAGAACATTGTCAGTATCGAATAGCAGGGCTCTTCCAGTTTTTCTAAAATTTTCAATATCAGATCAAGCCTTTCATTATTTTCACTGTTCATTTCCTGCACTTTAAATGTATCTTCTGAAATAACCAAGTCCGGCATATTATCTTCAATACTTTTTGTTACATCGGGTTTTCTGTCCCGTAAATACGACAACCAAATGTTTCTGCATACCGAGTATAAGAAGGTAGTGAGCT
>JBNLCS010000365.1:0-4908 GCA_050303935.1 Bacteroidales bacterium | reverse complement strand
CTTTGTGGAAATTCGTGCTATTCGTGGCTAAACACCTAAAAACTTCCCGATAATGCATGAAACTCTGTATTGCAATAAAGTGAAGAATAAAACACGAAATCAATTCGCGATGTTTCAATCCTGCGTTCTAGATGCAAAACCGGTTTGGTTTTTTTAATATGCAAAAAATTACTGATTTCGTCACTCGCGGTCAACGCTTTAAACCGTTGCCGCCCACCGGTTATTTCAATCTGGTATTCTTTTCTCAGGATTTCAAACAGTGAACGGTCTTCAAATTTACGGTTTAAAAAACGGGGCAGGTTTATATTGGGTAAATAGGTAATATCATAAAAAACAGGTGTATCATTTAACAAACGGATCCGTTCCATAAAAATACAACCAGATTCCCTTTCCAGGTCAGACAACTGATAACCAAAATTCTCTGGCCACGGTATAATAGTTGGAGGTGTGATAATCCGGGTCCTTAAATTATTTCCCAATGCAGAGGTGGTACCATGAATAGATAAAATCCCAATATCTTTGTTTTGGGAGGTAACAATACTTCCTTTCCCCTGGTGTTTTTTAATATATCCATCATTTACCAAGGTGTCCAGAGCATGTCGCACGGTGGGACGGGTTACCCCATGTACCATGCACAGTTCATTCTCGCTGGGCAACAGGTCTCCTTCTTTGTATACACCTTTTTCAATGTGCTTTCTCAGCAATTCATAAAGCTTTCTGTATTGCGGTAGATTGGTCATATTACAAATGCTCAAAAATAATTGTCGTCATTGCGAGGACATAGGACGAAGCAATATGCTTAAAATTAATCAGATTGCTTCTCTTCGTCGGCAATTACGATTGACATTAGAATTGAAAATCATATTATAAATTCACACAAACTTAATAAAAATATTTTATTAACATGTAATGACAAGTTATATTTTATTATATTTGTATTCTTTTTAAAAGAAAGAAATAATAAGATATTAAGGTATATTTAAGTAGAAATATATATAACTTATAATAACAGGTTATTAAATTTAACAGTACAAATATTAATATATGGCAACCCCAGTGTTGATGCCCAAGCAGGGCCAGTCAGTCGAAACATGTATCATTACCGAGTGGAGCAAGAAGAAAGGAGATGAAGTGAAGAAAGGGGATGTCCTTTTTTCGTATGAAACGGACAAAGCTTCATTTGAGGTTGAGGCAGAAGAAGAAGGTATTTTACTGGATGTTTTTTTCGAAGATGGTGATGAAGTCCCTGTACTGGTAAATGTTGCAGTAATCGGAAAACCTGGAGAATCTGTGGAAGAATTTGTCTTTGATAACCATCATGATGAAAATGATTTAATGACAGAAGGCGGTCCTCAAAATGAGAATATTGAAAAGGCCCAGAAAGATGAGACAGAAAAAGATGTTTTTGCTGGCTTTGTTCCGCAAAACGGAAAACAGAAAATTTCACCACGTGCCAAAAACATGGCTCAACGATTAAAAGTCCCTGTTAGTAAGGTAAACGGTAGCGGGCCAAATGGCCGGGTAATCGCCCGGGATATTGAAAATGCTGCCCAACAAGGATTAAAAATGACAAGTGTAGCCTATGAAAGGGCAAAAAAAGAGGACCTTTTTCCTGCTGGTGACGGAGATGCATTGGGGGGGCGAATATCGGAAACCAACCTGGTGTCTGGTCCGGGATATATTCTGGGTGCTGATTACGAGTTGAAGAAGCTTACCAATATCAGAAAGATCATAGCAAGAAGCATGATGAATTCTTTGCAAAACTCGGCACAACTTACGCATCATATGAGTGCCGATGCCCGCAATATTCTCGAACTAAGGACAAACATAAAGAAGAAACAAAAAACGGGAGAAAGGGTACCC
Source organism: Bacteroidales bacterium (assembly GCA_050303935.1). Lineage (GTDB taxonomy): Bacteria > Bacteroidota > Bacteroidia > Bacteroidales > JBNLCS01 > JBNLCS01. The sequence continues at coordinate 3,045 of JBNLCS010000365.1, read as the reverse complement.
AACCTTACACTTAATGATATGATATGTTATTGCGTGGTGAAAGCATTGAAACAACATCCCGATGCGAATTGCCATTTTTTAGATGATACCATCCGAGAGTTTAAAAAAGTTCATTTGGGTATAGCCGTTGATACGGATCGGGGATTAATGGTCCCGGTGGTTAAAAATGCAGATGACCTTACCGTTGAAGAATTGTCAGGCCAGATGAAATCAATTGCGGAAATGTGTAAGCAGGGAAGTATTGATCCGGGATTATTGGCGCCTGAATCGGCCTCATTTACAGTTTCTAATCTTGGTGGTTTTGGCGTTGAAATGTTTACCCCCGTTTTAAATCTGCCACAGGTGGGTATTTTGGGTGTAAATACTATTATTAACCGCCCCGCTGATTTGGGTAACGGTGTTTTTGGTTTTATTCCATACCTGGGTATTTCACTCACCTATGACCACCGTGCCCTTGATGGGGCACCGGCATCACGTTTTTTGGCAACTATTAAAAAAGAAATTGAAAACTTTACATACAAGGTATAATGTTTGATTTAGCAATATTAGGAGGAGGCCCGGCAGGATACGTGGCAGCAGAAAGGGCGGGTCATCAGGGATTAAAAGTAATTCTTTTCGATAAACGGGAACTGGGCGGTGTTTGTCTTAACGAGGGTTGTATACCTACAAAAACATTGTTGTATAGTGCAAAAATGCTTGATGCGGCCCGTGAATGTCATAAATACGGCATTTACACCAATGATGTGAGCTTTGATTTTGATAAAATAATGAAGCGCAAAGATAAAGTGGTGAAAAAACTCGTTGGTGGCGTGGGTTTAAAAATGAAGAACTTCAAGGTAACTGTCGTAAAAGATAATGCAATAATTGAAGGCCGTGATGTCAATGGCATCCAGATCAAATCGGGAAATGAGACATATCAGGCAAATAACCTGTTGATTTGTACCGGATCAGAAGCACTTATACCACCTATTCCAGGAATTGGTTCAGGTGATCCAATGACAAACAGGGAAATTTTAAAATTAAAAGAATTACCTGTTTCGCTTACTATAATTGGGGGTGGGGTTATAGGAATTGAATTTGCAAGCTTGTATTCCAGCCTGGGTGTAAAAGTTACGGTTATTGAAATGATGGATGAGATCATCGCGGGGATGGATAAAGAATTGGCCGGAATGTTACGTCAGGAATTGGTAAAAAAAGGTGTAAGCATACACTTACAGTCTAAAGTTTCAGAAATAAAAGGGAAGGAAGTATTTTTTGAGAAAGATGGTAAAAAAGAATCCGTATCTTCTGAAAAATTGTTGGTGAGCACCGGCAGAACACCGAATATTGACGGCATTGGTTTGGAATATATTGGAGTAGAAACTTTCAATGGGGGAATAAAAATTGATAAACACTGTAGGACCAATATTCCAAACGTTTATGCAGCAGGTGATATAACCGGGTTCTCATTATTGGCACATACGGCAAGCAGGGAAGGGGAGGTTGCTGTAAATACAATTTTAGGGAAAAAAGATAGTATGCGTTATAATGCCATACCAGCAGTGGTATACACCAATCCTGAAATTTCCGGTGTAGGCCTTACAGAAGAAACTGCAAAGAAAAAGGGAATAAAATTTAAAATCCAATCACTACCAATATCCTACGCTGGACGGTTTATTGCAGAGAATGAAGGTAAAAATGGAATTTGTAAAGTGTTGATCGGAGAAAAATATGGAGAAGTGCTTGGCGTTCATATGCTGGGCAATCCGTCGTCAGAGATGATTTACGGGGCAGCTATGGCCATTGAAGCCGGTTTAACTGTAAAGGATATTAAAGAAGTGGTTTTTCCTCACCCCACAGTATCCGAGATTTTTAAAGAAACAATCTTTATGTTTTAAAATACACTGTGAAAATTGGAAGAATCGCTGAGAATTTTAAATCAATCGTTGTAGCACAAAGTTGCTCGGAGAAGCACCAGGTTTCGCATAGAAGATATGACCCTGAAAGAATAAACGCTATTAGCCAAGGGTTCCAAACCGGGGGGATAAGAATAAAATAGTAATCGTTGCGGGTGGTTTATGCTGCGAAACAAACAAATACAAATTAAAAAGAAACAAACATATATGTGCCTGGCACAATTGTAGTGAAAAAATGAAACAATAAAATAATATGCCAAAATCACAATTTATCGATCCAAATGAAGTGAGGAAACCGGGTAAAATAACCTTTGGTGAGATTCCAATAAACCAATATCAGAAATCAATCGGTGATGAATTAAATAATTTTTCCAACGATGACCTGGTACGTATTTATCATGATATGGTAGTGATCCGTGAGTTTGAAACCATGCTAAACCTAATTAAAACAACCGGGGAATACCAGGGCATTACGTATAACCATCCCGGCCCTGCCCATTTGTCGGTTGGACAGGAAGCATCAGCGGTAGGAATGGCTTACAACCTTACTGTGGATGATTACATCTTTGGATCACACCGTTCACATGGTGAGATCCTGGCAAAAGGATTATCAGCGATTCATCAACTGGATGATCACCATTTGATGAAAATCATGACAGGATTTTTTGATGGTGATACATTGCGTGTTGTAGAAAAAGGGCATACAGGTACAGTAAAAGAACTGGCCATAAAATTTTTGCTTTACGGTACGCTGGCAGAAATTTTTGCGCGTCAAACCGGTTTTAATCGTGGGTTAGGAGGTTCAATGCATGCATTTTTCACACCATTCGGTGTTTATCCTAACAATGCCATAGTGGGTGGGTCAGGTGATATAGCTGTTGGGGCTGCCCTATTTAAAAAAGTAAACCGGAAGAAAGGAATCGTTGTGGCCAACATTGGTGATGCGTCAATGGGGTGCGGTCCCGTTTGGGAAGGAATGATGTTTGCAGCAATGGACCAGTTTCGTGAATTGTGGAAAGGTGCATATCAAGGCGGCCTGTCGGTTATTTTCAATTTTATGAATAACCAGTATGGAATGGGGGGGCAAACGGTTGGCGAAACCATGGGTTATAAGATATTGGCGCGCGTTGGTGCCGGTGTTAATCCTGAA
>JBNLCS010000364.1:0-3294 GCA_050303935.1 Bacteroidales bacterium | reverse complement strand
ATACAATCTGATAAATAATTTGTGTATAAGTACTCATTTCTATTCAAATTCAACCTGTTTCGGGTTGTATGTTAATTTAACATTATTTCTCACTGGTTTAACCAGTGGCTATTCATGTTTAATCCCTTTGGGATTATAAGTTTTAATTGTTACTTAATTATTTTTTTCCAAAAACTTCAAATCATTTTTAATCTGTGAAAAAGATCAAAACAACTCATTTTTATATTTACTTTTTAAGATTATTTCCTGTAGGGTTTTCAAACACAACGACTTTTTATTTCTTGCAATTTGTTCGTTTTTAAAATTCATTTGAAGGGCAATCTTTTTCATGGATACCTGATTATAGTAAAATAATAACAATATTCTTTTACAGTCGTCTTTTAATTTATTCATAAAATAATCAACTCTTTTTGATTTTTCATAAAACCCGATACGTTCATCAATATTCATGTCCTTATTAATAGCGCTTTGTTCTTCTCCAGTGAAATAACCAGGCTTTTTTTTATTCATGCTATTGATCCATTTGTGTTTCATAACAGAAAATAAATATGTTGATATTTTCGCATTTACTTCGTATTTATCCTGTTTTACTGCTTCATAAAAAACCAGCAGTGATTCCTGAAACAAATCTTTTACCTCATCACCATATAATCCTCTTTTTTTAAAATAGTTTTCTGTTTTATTAAACAAATTTTTATATAAATAGGTAAAACATTTATCAAGTTTGTCATTTTCATTTTTTATTGCTTCAATTATTTGTTGGTCCGAAAATGTCATCCCCATAGTTTAATCAGGTATTTAAGGTAAACGTAACTTTATATTTTAGTACAATCATAATTTATTTTTGTTACATTTTAATGTTTCGATTGATTAATTTATATGTTTTGGAAAATTAAATTTTATGTTTTATGTGAATTAGAAACTGTTTGGATTACATCTTTTGGGGTTTTTAGGTGTCTTTTTTGTCCGTATTGCTCTAAATTCTTATTAACTAGTGTTAAGTCAACAGAAAAGTGACGCATAAAACTGTTTGGGAAACCACATGCTAACGAGATGATGTTTCTTCATATCAGGAGTGACGCGTCACTAGTAACCTTTAATTTTCCAAAAAAATTGTCTTATATGGTCAAAAAATTTGCTATAAAAAATTCCAAAAACAAAATTCAAACAGTTTCTTATTATTTTTGAAATTTTGAAAAGTTAAATAAAATATGAATAAATTAGCTATTTCATTATCATATTTGTTCTTCTTGTTGGTTACAACACCTGCTTTTTCACAACAGTTGATTTCAACGGCAGGTGATGTGTTTCAGGGACCGGATATTACATTATCATGGTCAATAGGAGGCCTTGTAACAGAAACGGTGAGCAATGAGGATTTTATGTTGACCCAGGGGTTCCAGCAAATCTATTTTGATATTACTGATATAGTATCGCCGGGACTGATCAACCCAAAAATATCCATTTATCCAAACCCTATTGGTAATGAGTTCATAGTTTCTGTTAAACAAAACAACACTCAAAAATATACATTACGTGTTTATAATTTAATGGGAATACTACTTAAAGAACAATCTCTTACAAAGGGTATTACTATAATTAATGCAACGGATTTACAAGGAAATATTTTTATGGTTGAAATATGTAATCGAAAAAATAAGGTAAAGAAAACATTTAAGCTTATAAAAAAACAATACGTACCACGATAATTTAAACATGATGAGAAAATTTAATACCATTATACTATTTTGTTTTGCAACGTTTGTATTGTATGCACAAGCTCCAAACACATTTCGTTATCAGGCCATTGCACGTAATGAAAATGGGGAGCCTATTATAAACAAGGAAATAAGTATTAGAATACGGATTTTAGAGGGGTTGATAAGTGAAACCAACATATATACCGAGGTCCATGAAGTACGGTCAAACGCATATGGCTTGATTAACCTGAGTATTGGGGAAGGGGATGTTGTGAATGGTGATTTGAATACTTTAAAGTGGGGAGAAAACAATTTTTTAATTGAAGTTGGCATTGCTGATCCGGGTGAAAGTGAGTTTCAGATATTGGGCCGGGCACAACTTGTTTCGGTACCCTATGCATTATACGCGAACAAGGCAGGCAATGTTTTTAGTGGCGACTATAATGATTTGACCAATAAACCGGATTTAACGGACACGAGCAGTTACATAAAAAATGAACAGGACCCCGTATTTGCAAAATCGGTGGCGGCAGTGATGTCTGCTGAAGATACCGTTAAATGGAATAACAAAAGTGATTTTTCCGGTGATTATTCTGATCTTAGCAATGCCCCGGATTTAAGCGATACAAGCAAATATTTGAAAAGCGAAAACGATCCGGTATTTACAACTTCAATTGCAGCTCAAATTACAGGGGGTGACACAACCCGTTGGAACAACAAGAGTGATTTTAACGGAAATTATAATAACCTTATCAATACGCCTGATTTAAGTGATACGGCAAATTATTTAAAAACAGAAAGCGACCCCCTTTATATTAGCTCTATAGCAGCCGGGATTACCTCTGCTGACACAAACCGATGGAATAATACGGGTAGTTTTAGCGGTGATTATAATGATTTGTTGAATTTACCCGATTTAGGGGATACTGCAATATACCTGAAAGGTGAAACAGACCCTGTTTTTTTGTCTTCCGTGGCACAGGGGATAACCGCTGTTGATACAAATAAATGGAATAACAAGCTTGATGTTGAGGTTGATGGTTCTGTTACCAATGAGATGCAGGATATTTCATTGGATGGGGATACCTTGTCGATAAGTGGGGGCAGTTCAGTGGTATTGCCATTTATGGATAGTATATGGAAAAAGAATGGAAATAATGTCTATTTCAATGATGGTTTTGTTGGCATAAGTGCATATGCCAATAATGCAGAGCTTCATATTGGTGGATTATCAAGAGTTCGATTGGAAAGAAGTGATGGATCATGGAATAGAACCCCATTTAAATTTTTAATTACTGGAAATAATGGATATGCTGGTTTGAGATTTGATTCTTCTTCAGACTACGGTTTAACTTGGACTTTTCCACTTTTTATTGAAGCTGATTCAAATTTTATTGGAATTGGAACTGTAGAACCAAATGCGAAAATTGAAATTGAAAATGGTGATGTATATATTAACACCATTACAAAAGGAGTCATTATGAAGTCGCCTGATGGTCAATGTTGGAGGTTTACTCCGGACAACTCAGGAAATTTAAATGGCACGTCAATAACCTGTCCTGAAGATTAAATAAATTTCTGTTTAAATTTAAAT
>JBNLCS010000363.1:0-4279 GCA_050303935.1 Bacteroidales bacterium | reverse complement strand
GATGATATAACATCCAAGGGAGGGACTGCAATTGATGTTTTGGAAAATGTGCCCTCACTACAAACAGACATTGAAGGCAACATTTCATTGCGAGGTAGTTCAAACTTTACCGTTTATATTGATGGACGTCCAAGTATACTGGATGGAAGCGATGCACTTGAACAAATTCCTGCAAGTGCAATAGAGAACATTGAAATTATCACAAACCCATCAGCAAAATACGAAGCTGAGGGTACAGCAGGGATAATAAATGTGATATTAAAGAAAAGAAGGGCACAGGGTATTAATGGAATAATAAATGCATCTGCTGGTACAAACAGTAAATACGGATTAGACTTATTGCTTAACTATCGTGCTGATAAATTTAATATTTACGGGGGTGTAGATTATAACCAGCGACAATACAACATGAGCCTTAACTCCTACGAGAAACGTTTTTTAAATGGGGTTGATACATTGTATCGTGAACTTGAAAGAAGCATGGAGCGCAGCAGGAATGGAATGGGGTTTAAACTTGGCGTGGATTATTTCGTTAACGATAAAACCTCGTTGACAATATCAGGTGAATATGATGACCGAAGCGGTACAAGTAATAATTATAGTAACAGGATCGATAATTTTTTGGGTGAGACTACTGTTTATGATATTGAATCATTTAGTGACCGAATTTCACACAATTATGAGTTTAACCTTGATTTAGGACATAAATTTAATGAGACCGGGCATGAACTTACTTCTTCTTTTAACCTTGAAGGTGAAACCGGTGGAAGGGAAGAAGGTGTTAATGAATATATAGTAAATCAATCTATACAAGAAACTATTCCCGGTACAAATTATTTACTTAAAGATGACAACCCGGAATATGAAATGCGATATAAATTGGATTATACAAACCCTTTTAGTGAATTTGGGAAATTTGAAACAGGGATTCAAATTGATGCTGATTATGCAGATTATAATTATGCGTTTAAGGAAGATATTGGTGATAACCAAATTAGGACCCTTGATTCAAATGTAATAGAAATTAATAGGGCTGTATATTCTGCATATTCTATGTATGCCAACAGATTACCAGGAGTAAATCTTGATATTCAAGCAGGTTTAAGGCTTGAATATACAGATCGTAATATTATTGCCGAGGTGGAATACCCGGTCAAACGCCTGGATTTATTTCCCAGCTTACATATTTCGAAACAATTTAATAGTAGCCATCAAGTAATGGCAAGTTACTCGCGTAGGATTAACCGTCCCAGGGAATGGTCACTTAACCCGCTAAAAAGATATGCCGACAGTGAATCGGCTAGCTCAGGTAACCCAGCATTGGAACCTGAATATACAAATTCATATGAGTTTAATTACCAATTTTCTATGGGAAGGTCTTTTGTGGCCCTTGAAACTTATCACAGAAAGAGTGTTAACCTGATTGACAGGACAAACATATGGGACACTGAAGACAGTGTGTTAATCTGGACATCGCTCAACGCCGGAGAAAGCTATTCAACCGGTTTTGAGGTAATGAGCAATCTTGTTATCAAACAATTTTTGGTGTTAAATGCCAGTTATTCTTTATATAATTACAGGATTGATACAGACATTGAAACTTCAAATGAAAATATTGACAGGGAAGACTTTACTTGGAGAACACGTTTTATGGCAACAGTTAACCTTCCCTGGAAAGGTCGTTTTCAGATCAATTCTTTCTACAATGGATCTAGCATTACTGCACAAGGTGAACGTGATGGGTTCTTTGTTACAAGTTTAGGTTACCGTCAGGATTTCTTTGACAGAAAACTTACAGCCAGTATACAGGCACGGGACATATTCGGTAGTATGAACTTTAGTGGAATCTCATATCTTCCTACTTCAATAATTAAATCAGAGTTCAAACGGGAATCCCAAATAATAACCCTTACTTTAAGTTACAAAATAAATAATTATAAATCACGTGAACGTCGAGGACAAAATGGTGGCGAAGGTGGCGGATTTGAAGGCGGCGACGGTGGTGGTGGGGACGATATGTTTTAAACAACATTATAGTTAGTAGTTAATAGTTGTATCTCTCTGTTTTAAGTGTTTTCCTTTCAATTTATTATAACAATATGAAAGGGAAACACATTATTTTTTATTATTAAGTACTTCCGGGTAAAGCACTTCTTTAACCAATATATAGCCAGGTTCAAATGCAAGGGTTTTTCGATAAATGTCTTTAGCTTCTTTATTCATTTTCAAATCTTCATAAGCCATAGCAAGCAATGTCAGTGTACTTAAATATACCCAGTTATTTTCAGTGTTTTTAGTTATCTCCATTAAATCAATGGCTTTTTTATAATATTCTATTGCCTCTGATTTCGATCCGCCAAACATGGGAGGAGTATAATATTTAACATTAGCTGACTCCAATATTACCTGAGCAGAAGAAGGGTACATTTCTCTTGCAAACGAGATTGCTTCCAGGCTCTTGGGGCCATAATACATAGATCTGAATGGGAACAAACTTACCTTAAAACCATAATAGGCAGCTTTCAAAGCCATTGCTTCAGCCCATAAAGGATTACTTTTCAACATTATTTCAATGTTCTCCAACCCTTTATCAACATATTCCTTTGCCTGATCTTCCATATCATTCCCCAAACAATATCCAATATAACCATACATGGTCAACGTAATATTATATAATAGCTCAAAATCTCCATTTTGTTTGTATTTGTTTATCATTTGCACAATAACTTTGTCCCAACTTTTCATATTATTTTCTATGTACAATGAATAAAGTTTTTTGTTAAAAACTTCTACACCGGCACTGTTGGCAATGGTCAATGTCGACAAAAAAATGGTCATCTGAATGCATATTATAAATATCTTGAATTTCTTGTCACGATTTTCTATTATTTTGTTTTTCATCACCTAAACAATTTTAAAAAGTAAATCCATTTCTAAAAAGCAATACCGTACCGATAAGGATAAAAAATACCAATTGTATAAAAAATATGAAATGGGCTATTTTATTTTCAAACTTAATTTTTGAAATATTTAGAATTATATGAAGAAAAAAGGAAATAATGAACCAGGCAACATAATTTTGAAGGGGCACATCCCCGGCTTCCCATCTCCACATATCCAGGTAAATGGCTGCCGGCTCAAGAAATATATCATATACAACCATTAATAGAGCAGCAAACAAAGACCCGATCAAAATCCCAGTTCTCATTTTTTTAACAACTACGTGTGTGCAATAAAGCAATAGTAACCAGTTTAAACCAATTATCATAGGGGTATCAAATAATTTAACCCCCAATGTTTTCCCATATTGATAGTCCCCAAATATATACCCCTGTTTCACACCTATCATTTCAATAATAAATGATGTTAGAAAAATAAATATAAAAACAATGAGATGCTTAATCTTCCAGGGTTTATGAAAAATAATAAGTATAACAAACACAAGCAAAAGGGTAAAAGGTGTAATTGAAAGTAAATAATTTCTTAAAAATGGTATATTCAAACCTATTATACCTACCAAATAAAATATGGAAATCAATAATTTAACCCTGAAATTGAATTTTTTGTTTTTTAGTAAACTATTCATTATTTAAATCTTACCGGATTGATAATCACTCACTATCTTTCTTGCAACTATATTTGCCGAAGCTATGCACAAGGGTATGCCACCACCAGGATGCACGCTCCCCCCCGTAAAATAAATATTTTTAAACTTGCGTGAAAAATTTGGGTGCCTGTTAAAAGCAGAAAACACTGAATTTGAACTCATTCCATAGATTGATCCACGGTATGACCCCGTTTTTTCTTCTAAAACTTGAGGGTTCATAAATTCTTCTGTCTCAATATAATCTTCAATATTTATTTTCAACATGTTGTTAATTTTTTGTACAATAAATTGTTTTGCTTGTCTTGTCACTTTCTCCCAATTTTGGTCATAATTAGCTGGTGCATTGATCATAACGAACCAATTTTCACAACCTTTTGGAGCATCCTCTTTCACTTCTTTTGAACTAATAAATAAATAAACCGTGGGATCGTGGTACACCTCTTTTGTTTTAAACAAAGCTGTAAATTCTTTTTTATAATCAGCCGAAAATAATATGTTATGTAATTCTAACTGAGGAAACTCATTTTTAATTCCCCAATAAAAAACAATTGCTGATGTTGAAGGTTCCGCTTTTTTAACCCTTCCTGGAATTTTGTATCCTTTAACTAAACGGTTATAAAAAACAGAAATATCTGTAGCATTAACCACAGCATCAACAACCATATTTTGTTC
>JBNLCS010000362.1:0-2674 GCA_050303935.1 Bacteroidales bacterium | reverse complement strand
CCTAAAAGCTGGCTTTTTCCTATTATTTCAATACAATATAAAAGCTGCTAAATAGTATGGATCAAAACTAAATTCCCATATTTAACCACGAAAAACGCCAAAAACACAGCCTGCCCCAATTTTCGGGGAAAGAAAAATTGCATAGCAATTTTTAAAACGTCGAAGACGTTCGTTTTCGTGCCTTTCGTGCCTTTTGTGTTTAAAATCAATCTGTTATATAGTTTTTACCCAGGAATTTACATTTTATGTATAAGGTAGGCTAGAGGAGTACAACAAAATTCCCTTTTATTTCATTGCTGAGAAGTGGGCATCCTGGTAGGGCGATAAACGTGGATTTTGTGGCACACCCCATTCCAAAATAAACTTTGTTGTTTTATAAATAAAATTATTTTTACATTTTTACAGCGAAATAATAACATTTATAAAATGGCAACAACAGCAGATATTAAAAAAGGATTATGCATCGAGTATAACAACGATTTGTTTACAATAGTTGAATTTCAACATGTTAAACCAGGAAAAGGTCCGGCATTTGTTCGTACAAAATTAAAAAATGTAACAACGGGTAAGGTTATTGACAATACATTTTCTTCCGGTCATAAGATTAATACCGTAAGAATAGAAAGGCGCACATATCAATATTTATATACGGATGATCTTGGGGCCCATTTTATGCATAACGAAACGTTTGAACAAATCAGTCTTAGTACAGATATGATTGAGAACGTAGATTTAATGAAAGAAGGGCAGGAGGTAGAGATTGTTGTACATGCGGAGAATGAAACCCCCCTTGTATGTGAATTGCCTGCGCATGTTGTTATGGAAATAACATATACCGAACCTGGATTGAAAGGCGACACATCATCTTCTACTGCTTTAAAACCTGCGACAATTGAAACAGGTGCAACTATTATGGTCCCCCTCTTTATAAATCAAGGGGATAAAATAAAGATTGATACGCGTGACCGCTCATATTCAGAAAGGGTAAAAGAATAAGTGTTTTATAAAATTAAATTTTTATATTTATACGAAAAAACCTATTAAATCCTTGAGAATATGTCAAGTAAAGCATCAATAAAAAGATATAAACTTTCAACATTTAAATTGAATGCTTTACTTGAGGTGACCCAAACGATTAATGAAAACCGTTCGGTAGATGGTCTTTTAGGTCGCTACGAAAAAATCCTGAAAGAAGATTTAAGCATTGGCAAAATTCTAATTGTAAAATATGAAGATGGCTGGGAATGTATTCTTAAATCCGGATTACATGATTATGATGAAGACAGCATAGATGTTGAGAAGATTTTATTGCCAATTCAGGAAATTACGTTTACCACTTCATCGCAACTGGAACTTTTAAATACATTTGATATTGTTATCCCTGTGATTAACAATAATAAACCGTTGGCCTATGTTTTAATCGGTGATATTGATGAAGAAGGGGAGGGGGTAAGCCCTACCATTAAGCACCTGAATTTTATTCACACATTGTCGAACATTATTATTGTTGCAATTGAAAATATACGTTTGTTTAATGAAAGCCTGCGTCAGGAGTCGATACGGAAAGAGCTTGAACTGGCGTCACGTATGCAAAGTATGTTGATCCCGGATGAGAGCTTGCTTCCACACAATGAGAATATTAATATCTCGGCCTTTTATCACCCTCATTTTGATGTTGGGGGCGATTACTACGACTGCATAAAGTTAAATGACAATGAGTTTGGGTTTTGTATTGCCGATGTTTCAGGTAAAGGGATTTCAGCAGCTATATTAATGTCCAATTTTCAGGCCAATTTAAGGGCCCTTTTTACGCATGAAATTTCTCTTTCTGCCTTGGTGGAAAAACTAAATGAACGGGTTATGTTCAGTGCTAAGGGAGAAAAATTCATTACACTTTTCGTGGCTAAATATAATATAAAAACCAGGGAGCTTGAATATATTAATGCTGGTCACAACCCTCCGGTAATTTATATCCCGGAAACAGGAACATTGGAATATTTAAAAAGTGGTTGTGTTGGAATGGGCATGCTTGATGAAATCCCTAGTGTAAAAAGAGGTTTGCTGAATATAAAGGAAAGAACGAAAATAATTTGTTACACCGATGGATTGGTAGAATTGGTTGGCAAGGAAGATGTGGAAATGGATACGAAGGAACTAGAAATTTGTATATCAAATAATTATAGTATTAAAGAGAATATCCAACAGTTAATAGATAAACAAGGAATACTTAATGGCAACCAATCTATTTTTGATGATATTTCAATTCTTGGGTTGGAGTTGTTTTAGGTTAACAACTTTGTATCGTTTTTAAGATTTAATAAATTATATATTCACTAAAAAGTATGCGGGATTGATTGGTTCATTTTCTGGGGAAATATTCTATACCAATTTTATTAGCAGGGTTTTTCAGAAGTTTCAATTAATCGAAATTTCAACTTACCTGTAAAACCGTTGATATCTGTTAAATCTGTTCTGTCCGAATTTCAGGGCAAATAACACTTCATGAGACCCAAGGCTATATTGTAGAATATCTTTATCAGGCATTTGAAAAGAATATCCAAAATCAAATTGTTCGGAAACTACACCTACAAATACATTTAGAATACTGTTGGAACTAACACCAAATCCGCCCCACACTTTGTTATTGTAAATCCATTTGGCATTCAAATCCATA
>JBNLCS010000361.1:0-3871 GCA_050303935.1 Bacteroidales bacterium | reverse complement strand
GGTTGGCCCAGATAATAGTATAGTAAGAGGTGATGTATACCAGGTGGCATTAGACCAATATACTATAAAAACAGGATTATACAATACCCTGCAGGAATTGGTTGAAGAAAAGTTCATACTGGGTGAATTAAGGGGTGATTTGGTTGTAGCAGGTCCGGGGGCAAAAAATAAAAAGGATTACATGGAATTTTTTACCTATAATGTTACATCAGATAACAAATTGCTTGATTGGAGTGGGTATTATAAACTTATTAATCAATGCAATGATGCCCTTGTATCACTTCCTAAGGTAAAACCTGACAAAGATCATGAAAACCTTGAAGGTGGTGACACGCTTAAATTGAATTTAAAAACGTATAACCATATCGTTGGGGAGGTTTTGTGGTTAAGGTCATGGGCTTACTTTTCACTGGTTTTAAACTGGGGTGACGTACCTTTGATCCTTGAACCTATATATAGCCTTGATCAGGTTGAACAATATCCACTTGTTTCTGAAGATTCAATTTTAAATCAGTTGGAAACAGATTTGTATTGGGCAGCGAAACACATATTTGTTAACTGGGCATGGGGGCTTGGAACCAGGGTAGACAGGATGTGGAACCACGAAACAGTGAATAAATGTGCGGCTATAAACCTATTGGCCGATGTTTTAATTTACCGGAATAAATATGAAGAAGCTTGGTCTCAGGAGGTCTTGTTAAAGATACTAGACCCTCAACCTACAATAAGTGGAGATCCTGATTTTCAGGAAAACTGGCATAGCAGTTTTAATTTAAACCATAACTCATTTGATGGTGGATCGGAATGGTTCAATGTTATGTTCCGTTATAATAATGAACAATACAGATCGTCATGGTATGAACAAGGGCTGGTACTTGCTTTTGATACAGAAAACATTTCTGGTGGGGGTATTTATAATGAAAAACATAATATGATCTGGTTAACCTCTAATCTGAAAGAGGAAGGTGGGGCATATATAGTACAGCCTTCGCGAAGCGCCGTATTGGGATGGAAAAACCAGGGTGATAAGTACAGAGGGGTAGGTTATTCATACTACATAGATAGTATAATACTTCAAAAAAGAGAAATAATTGATACGCTTGAGGTAGTAACAGATTCTATAAGAACGGATACAGTTATATGGAAATATGTAGGGGTTTCGCCCAGTGGAGAAAGAAGGGAAGCGTTCAGGACTTGTGGGAATATTCATATTAAACGGACTTGCGATTTATACCTAAAAGGGGCTGAAGTAGCTAATCGTTTAGGTTTAACAGGAAGGGCACTTGAAATATTGAATGAAAGCCGGGGAAGGATAGGCTTACCACCGGCTCCGGTTACTTCAAATGCTTCAATTGAAGAAATGGAAGATGCAATTATAGAAGAAAGGGCTTTGGAATTTGCGTTTGAAGGTGAGAGATGGTACGATTTGGTGAGGATTGCCAAACGAAGGAATGATCCATCGTACCTTATTGACAGAGTAATTGTGAATTTTCCTGAAAATGAAAGAGAAGCGGTTAGGACCAGGCTGGAATTACAATGGTTTGAAAATGGTTGGAAATTGCCATATAGCTCGAAAGCAGTAAGTAATAATAACAAACTGGTAAAAGAATAAAAACGGTTATTTATTATAATTTGAGAATTTAAATAGTGAAGCCCGATTTGTTAAAAGTTGAGCTTGTATAAAACATAAAACAATGAAAACATTTGTGTACAGAAGAAAGGGTTATATAGTTATTTGTATAGCTATAGCAGTGCTGTTGAATGTTAATAACGCTTCAGCACAACGGTCAGATCCACTTCCGGAGGGATGGAGGGTAACAAATATCGGTGAACCTGATTTGCCATCTGTCACAATATACAATGCTGAAGAGGACTATTATACGTTGTCAGGTGGTGGATATGATACTTGGGGAACAGCTGATGAAGCCAATTTCGTCTATTTCGAAACAGAAGAGGATAAAGAAGTTGTTGTTCGAATGTTGGATTTTAACGGTACCGGATGGAACAGTAAAGGGTTTATTATGATCAGGGGAAGCCTAGACCCTGGCTCTTCAATGTGTTTCCTTGAAGCTACCCCGCATAGTGGAAGCTCTGTGTTTTTATCAGGAAGAAGGGAAAATGATGGTGGATGCGACATTTTTGGACAGGACAATGGACTGTTACCTCTATATCCTCGTTGGATAAAATTTGTAAGACAAGGAAAATATATTACCGGATACCATAAAGATGATACCGAAGGTGCCTCATGGCAACGGGTTGCCACGGTTAAACTGGCATTAAAAGGTAAAGCATACCTCGGTATTGGTGTATGTGGCGGTGGCGGTGGAACAGGTTATGTTACTGTATCGTTTGATAAGTTGCAGGTAAGGGATATAGAGATTCCCTACGAGGTAGTAGATCCGGTAAGTGATCAGGTATTACGAGAAGAACAGGAAAGAACGTTGGATGTAACTCCAACTTTTGGTCACTTTATCGGAGATTATTGGACTATAGATGTTGAATCATCCGATGACAGTATTGTTTCTGCAAGTTTTTGGGAAGAACAATTAGTTGATTCAGAGGATGGGGAAGAATTTCGTAAAAATATTACTTTGGTTGGAGTGAATGATGGAGTTGCGGTTATTAAACTTACAACCAATATTAAAGGGTTTAAAATGCGGAATGACTTTGTTGTTGAGGTTAATGGAAAAACAGAACCAAGTAAGGTAAGTAATATGGAACCTCCACCTCCATGGAAATTTGGTGAACTGTTTAATATATTTTTAGGTAAGAATGAATATTTTGAATCAGATCCCTATTTAAACCATTCGATTCCTGGGAGAATTGAGGCCGTGGATTTTGACAATGATGGATATTATGATATTGATGAAATAAATGATCCTGGAGAATATAGGCCTACTGTAGGAGTTGATATATTAGCGGATACAAATATTGCCGGTGGTTATGCTATAACCAGCCTGGATTCATCTGAATGGGTTGGGTACACAGTTGATATTGAAAAAACAGGAACGTATGATCTGGAGATTGAAGTTGCTTCTAATGATGAACAAGCACAGTTTCATATGGAAATTGATGGGTTGGAGTTGATGTCGGCTACTAACTTTTCTAAAACAGATAGTTTGTTTTCACTTACCTGGACAAATCAAAAAATATCGAATGTTAACTTAAGGAAAGGGAAACATTTGTTACTACTTTATATTGACGATAGAACAGATACACTTAATACTGCGGTTAAAAGCTTTACTTTTACCCTTGTTAGTGAGCCTTATGATAATATGAAAAGTCAAATGGAGTATTTTGGTTCAATTGGCGATAGTGTTAAAATACTTACTGAATTGTCCAACCATGCCGGGCTGGATGATAACATGGCTTTCTTATACAAGGATTTGAACATATCAGATTCAATTCAAATGACAGCCTATATTGAGTCAGTTAAAAATACGGGAACAGGTTCGTTTGCCGGATTGGTATTAAGACAATCCTTTGATTCTGCCCGAGCTGCTTCACCTTTTGTTACATTTGGAGCAGGGGCATATGAAGGATTGAAAATGAACTTCCGTTGGGATGATGGAGTTGAAATTTCATCCTTGGTCGATGAAAACATCAAACTTCCTTGTTGGATACGAATGAATAAATTTGAGAATTATGGTTTGGATTATATTAATGCGTATTACTCCTATGATGGAATTTATTGGGAACAATTCTTGAAATACTCTTTAAATATTAAATTTTTGGAAGATAATGTATTGGGTGGATTGGGAGTATGTGGCGGAAGTTTTGCCGAGAAAAGAAAGGAATTAGCAGTGGTTAAAGATCTTGAAATAAAAATTAACCAACCTTTCGATGAAATGAAAGACTATAGACAGACCGT
>JBNLCS010000360.1:0-1914 GCA_050303935.1 Bacteroidales bacterium | reverse complement strand
TTTTACACGATTAGTATATACCAGTTTTCTACTTTTTAATAAACCTGTTGAAATAGGTGCAAAAGGTTCTCCACTAAAAAAACATATTAACATGGCAGATGAAATTGTCCTAAATTATAATCAAAAAGTAATTACCATAGGATATACAGCCATTAACTACCTGAACCCGGAAAAAATGCATTATTCTTACATGCTGGAAGGGTTTGACAAAGCATGGAACTATGTTGGCAAACAAAAATACGCCACGTATACAAATCTTAATCCCGGTAACTATATTTTTAGGGTAAAAGTATCCATCAATAATGAAACCTGGCATGAAAAGGAAAAAACTTTGTCAATTATTATAAAACATCCTTGGTGGTTAACAATATGGGCGAAAATTTTCTATGTATTCTTTATCATACTGGTTTTATATTTTTTCAGAAGATATTCTGTCATTTCCATTCATCTTAAAAATCAATTATGGATGGAACATATGGAGAAAAAAAATTCTGAAGAATTACATCAATTAAAATTACAATTTTTCACAAATATATCACATGAATTAAGAACCCCGCTGACATTAATAAATGGCCCATTAAACAAGATATTAAAGAATTCTAAATCAACAAAAGAGTTAACAATTATAAAAAACAACGTAGAGAGGTTAAAAGCGTTGGTTGATCAAATATTATATTTCAGGTTGATTGATAGCAACAAATTAAAATTAAAGCTTGAACAAATCAATGCAGTGGACTTCGTTAAAGACATTGTATTCAATTTTATTGGTTTTGCTGAACAGAAAAATATTGATTTAATATTTAAATCGAATGTGAAAAAATTGATCACTGAGATTGATAAAGACAAAGTTGAAAAGATAATTACCAATATAATGCTAAATGCTGTAAAATATTGTTCAGAAAAGGATTCAGTAATAGTAAGCTTATATATGAATAATTCAAGCCCTGGGAACACGGATTATTTCAACATTGAAATTAGCGATACGGGAAGAGGGATTTCAAAAGAAGACCTGGATAAAATTTTTGACCGGTTTTTTACTACAAGTGATGAATATGATATAACCGACAAAACAGGAATTGGCCTTCATATAACCAAAAAATTGGTTGAAATCCATAAGGGTAAAATTTCCGTTAGAAGTGTACCCGGAAAAGGTTCTGCTTTTACGGTTTCGTTACCGTTTAACCAAAATAGCCAACCTATTAACAATGAAAAAGATGAAATTATAAATATTGTGTCACGTTCTTCAAAAAGTAATTTGAACAATTTATTAAATAACAAAACCAGTTCAACAAATAATAAATTAATTTTAATTATTGACGATGATGTGGAAATTTGTGATTATCTGGAAAGTATATTACTGGAAGAGTACACTATTTTAACTGAAACAAACCCTCTGAGTAGTTTTAATTTGATAATTAAGAACATGCCCGATCTTATAATATGTGATATAATGATGCCACAACTGAATGGTATTGAAATATGCAAACAACTAAAATCAGATATAAGGTTTTCCCACATTCCCGTTATTTTGCTAACGGCAAAAGCAACCACCGAAGACAATATTGTTGGATTTGAAATTGGGGCAGATGAATACATCTACAAACCTTTTGATGATGATTTATTGAAATCAAGAATAAAAAACTTGATAAATCAACGAATTAAAATACGTCAACATTTTATTGGTGATGATGGGATAATAAATTCAAAGATACCAGAAAATTCCCTCGACAAATCTTTTATTGAGAAAGTGGTAACAATTATTCGAAAAAACTTCGAAAATCCCGATTTTCAATCCGATAATATAATCAAAGACATGAATATGAGCAAAAGTGTTTTTTATGCAAAATATAAAGCTTTATCCGACCAATCACTCACTGATTTGATAAACACCTTTCGCCTGAAAAAATCAGAAGA
>JBNLCS010000359.1:0-10944 GCA_050303935.1 Bacteroidales bacterium | reverse complement strand
TCCTCCTAATGACAAATCTGGGTTTATTTATAAAGTATCAGCTTTTTCTTTCTTTTCTTCATTGATTTCTTCAGTTTTTGAAAATTTAAGAATTTCCTTTGATACAAAAACCTTTTCCACATCAAGCAGCATGATAAATTTAGTATCATCATGATATACACCGGTAATAAAATCACTAATAAAATTAGCACCAATGGTGGAACTGTCTTTAATATCTACTTTATCAATTTCTATCACTTCAGCCACACCATCAACCAATACCCCAATATAATCTACTTTATCCTTGGATTTCATTTCCATAACCAAAATACATGAATTCGTAGTTATTTCAGTATTTTCCATGCCCATTTTCAGCCTGGAATCAATTACCGGCAATACCTGACCGCGAAGGTTCATAATACCAAGCATATATTCCGGCATTTTGGGGACCTTTGTTATTTTGGTATATTCAATAATATTTTGAACATGTGTTACATTGGCAGCAAAATACTCACTGCCAATGTTAAATGTTAAATATGATTTTACTTCCTTCATGACCTAATAATTTTCAAATTCATTATCATTTACGTTTTCTTTTTCAGCAACAAATGTTTTAAGCTTTTCAAGATCATTCTTTGGTTTGGTTACTTGAGCAACATTTTTCTGTTTTTGAACAATCGGTGTATTTATACGTCTCCCACCCTGATTCTCTGAAACAGTGAAGAATGAAACTATATCCCGTAATTGTTCAGCCTGACTGGATAATTCCTCTGCACTCGTTGCCAATTCTTCACTAGCTGCAGCATTTTGCTGAGTAACATCGTTTAATTGTTGTACAGCATTATTCACCTGTCCTGCCCCATTATTTTGTTCTATGCTTGCTGCCGTTATTTCCTGAATTAAGCGGGTGGTATTTTCAATTTGGGGAATTGTTTGCATCATAACGTCTCCGGCCCCTTGTGCCAATTCGAGGCTATTTTGGGCCAATCCAACAATTTCTTCCGCGGCCACCTTACTTCTTTCTGCAAGTTTACGTACCTCGGCTGCAACCACCGCAAACCCCCTTCCGTGTTCACCGGCCCGGGCAGCTTCTACAGCAGCATTTAAAGCAAGGATATTCGTTTGAAAAGCAATATCATTGATAATAGTGATTTTATCGGCTATTTCTTTGTTTGCTTCAACAGCTTTTTTTGCCCTCTCAGCAACTTCCTTTATTCCTTTATTGGCCTCTGTAGATATTTTCTCGGTTTCCTGAGCATTTTCTGTATTTTGTTGAATATTGGCAGCTATTTGTTCCATGGTTGATGAAACCTCTTCAACTGATGAAGCCTGTTCATTTGATCCCTGCGACATTTCCTGCGATGTGCTGCTTAGCTGTTCACTTGCCGAAGCAATATTTTGTGAACCATGTACAATACTTACCACAATTTCTTTTAATTGTCCGGCCATATTTAACAAATTGCTCATAGCGCCACTTCTATGTCCATATTTATGCGCATCAAAAGTTAGGTCCCCATTGGCTATATTATCACTAATTTCAGCAACTTCTTCAGGTTCCCCACCCAATTGTTTTGTTATGCTGTTTGAAATTACAATTCCCAAAATAATACCCAAAACAATAGCTATTATTGAAATAATTATATTATTGCTCATTGCTTTTTTCTCATGACTCAACGCTTTTAGTGAAGCTGATTTTGTAAATTGTTCTATATCTGAAAGGATCACACCGGTTGAATGCGAAATTTTTTCAGACTGGGCTTCCATCGTGTGTTCAAGACTTTCTACCAAATTTAATCGGTTGTTATTTATTGCATTAAACAAATTTTGCGCTTTACCGGCAAAATTATCATGTGAGTCAAATACATTTCCAAGTTTTTGTAATACCATATTAAATTCAGCTACCTGGTTTTTGTCAGTTTCATGACTAATTACATTTTTACAGATATCTTCACTTTCTGACAAATGCTTGTCTATACTGGAACTAAGTTTATTAAACTCTGAAATAAGTGATTGTATTTCTGTTTTATTATTATAAATGCCATCATGTGCTAGGGTTAGTACCTTTTGTATCGAAATTTCCTGTTCAAGGGCTTCCTTTTCAACGGCTGTCATTTTATTTGTAATAACGATATCTTCTTCGGCAATACTTTCAATTTCACCCCCTATTCCGCGTAAAAAGATAAAATTTGTTACAGATACCATGATTAATAAAACCGTTATAGAAACAGAAACTGAAAGAATTTTCCCCCTTAGTTTCATTTTCATGGCAGTTTGTGTATTTATAATAAGGAAATATATTATCAATACAATGGCCCCTAAAACGATTAAAATATACAATGTAATATTGGTTGATTCATCTTTACGCAACATTGCTGATGTAGAAGCATATGTATTTTCAACATCAGATGTTTCAACATAAGCGTTCTCTGCAAGCCCGGCATGCGTTTCCCCTGCTTTATTTAATAATGAAGCTTGCATAGGGTGTTCGCCAAGCCATTCCACATGCCCATCATCGAGATGATAAACCCCACCCATAATTTTAAGTTTTCCTGATTTAACCAATTCAACAGTTCCATGGCTCACCCTTAACAGATCTTCAATTGATTGCCATACATTATTTTTAATAGCCGATTCAAGCATTTCAGATGAAAAATCATGACCATACTGCTGCCGGGCTTTTTCTACAGCAGGGATTATGTTATCAACTAGTCGTGGTATGTTCCCATGCAATTCTGCATCTTTGGCAACTGCCGTAACAGCCCCGCAACTACTATGGCCAAGCACAAGTAGTACAGGGGTACCTAAATGTTCAACACCATATTCTATTGACCCTGCTTCATCAACATCCACTACGTTACCTGCTACACGTATTACAAAAACATCACCAATTCCCACATCAAAAACGTGCTCAACAGGAACCCTTGAATCAGAACAAGTAATAACCGTTGCAAATGGGTGCTGGCCATTTTCATTTGTTTCACTTATTCTTACCATATCGAGATTAGAATAATCCCGTACGCCATTTACAAATCTTTTATTACCTTGTTTTAAGTTTTCCAAGGCTTCGTCAGGACTTTCTGCATTTGCCTGAAATGTTATTATTCCCATAATAAAAATAATAACCGTAAAAATACTTTTAACTACACCTGTTCTTTTCATAACTAACAAATTTTATTTATCTAAATTAACTAACCTTCTTTTAGTTGAATGTCATCATTAAAATAGCAACCGCCCGCATCTACTATTCTTATGGCCTCATCCAGATCTTTGAATAAATTTGTTTTGCTTACAAACCCTTTAAAGCCATTTTCAATTAGTACCCGTAAATCAATGGAGTCTTTATATTGTGACAATGCAATAATTTTTAAATGGTGATTTTTCCAAATCCCCATTTTTGCCGCTTCCAATCCGTTGATTTTAGGCATATTAATATCCATTAATACAATATCTGCCGGAACCATCTTTTCTTCCAGAAATTCTTTCCCATCGGAAGCTTCTCCCACTACTACATGATTAAGGTGCCCCTCCAGAAAAAGTTTAAGGTTCCCCCTGAAATCATCATTATTATCCACCAACAATATCTTCATTCGTTGTGTTTTGTATAAAATTACGAACAAAACCGGGGATGGTGACGGGACAATCACCCCTAAAAAAAGGGGGGAAACCCTATTTTTGGGAGGGAAAAAAACTACTATAAAATGTCGGTGAAATACATTAAACGCATACGTAAACTAAGCATTATTCTATTATTAAAAGTTTACCAAATTATTTTGCATGGCAAACATAACAAGGTGTGCAGAATTTCTGGTATTGGTTTTTTGAAGTAATGATGTACGATATTTTTCAATGGTCTTAACACTTAAAAACATTTTCTCAGAAATTTCCTTATTTGTAAAACCATTACATATAAAAGCAAGAACTTCAATCTCCTTTTTGGATAACTTTAATGAATCATCTACTTTTTGGGTATTAATTCTTAATACAATACTTTTCAATAAGTCTTGTGTAAAATAATTGTTCCCCTTGGCAACCTCATCAATCGAGCGGTATAATTCATCAACACCGGAATCTTTTTTAATAAACCCTTTTACCCCGGCCTCGATCATTTTATAATAGTATTGCTGATCAGAAAGCATTGAAAGAACGATCACTTTTAGATCCGGATATTTTAAAAGGGCTTTTTTTACAGTTTCATAACCATCCATCACAGGCATTGAAATATCCATAAGAACAATGTCTGGTAATAAATGTACGGCTTGTTCAAGAAAATCTTTTCCATTTTCAGCTTCCAGAACAAATTCAACTTTTTGAAACTCGGATAAGATTAATTTTATACCA
Organism: Bacteroidales bacterium; assembly: GCA_050303935.1. GTDB lineage: Bacteria > Bacteroidota > Bacteroidia > Bacteroidales > JBNLCS01 > JBNLCS01. The sequence continues at coordinate 6,627 of JBNLCS010000359.1, read as the reverse complement.
GACCTGAACATTTCATGGTCATCAACAATAGCAACTTTAATTTTTTTATCCATCAAAAATGTGGTGCTGTTCCTTACTAGTAATAAATGTAATTTTATTTAAAAAGCCTATCACACTTACTTACCTTTAAATCATCGTAATTAGTTTGGATTTTGTTTTTGGAATTTTTTATAGCAGGTTTTTTGACCGTATAGGGAAAATTATTAGCAAATAGTAATTATTATTTACTAAAAACTTAACACAATACAGGCGAAAAAGATGCCTAAAAAAACCGAAGGATAAAATCCAAACAATTTCTTAAAGTTTAATTAAGTTAACATATTATTTTGTTGATTCAAAATACTTTTAAATCAAAAAGGAATTTCTATTTTATATTTTACCCCCCCGGTATCAATATTTTCAAAAGTGACATTGCCATTTAACGATTTTATACGGTTAACAATATTAAACAGCCCCATCCCCTTTTTAATTTTTTTACTCTTATTAAAATCAAACCCTTTACCATTATCCTCATAGGTAAAGAGTATATACTTATTCTTCAGTTGTAAAACTATACTAACCTCACTGGCCCCGGCATGTTTATTTGTATTATTTATTAATTCTGATATTACCCTGTAAAGTGTGATCTCTGTTTCTTTTGGCATTTTTTTATCGATATTAAAATCAAATGAGAATTGTATAGATGTAACCTTCTCAATTTTCGAAATTAATTTCTCAATAGCCACTTTTAAACCAAAATCATCCAAGATATGGGGGCTTAGGTTATTGGATATGGTTGATACCTGCCTTAAAGCATCATTGATACCAGCCAACAACTGGTCCTTTATTTTTTGTTTTAAGGGCTCGTTTTTTGAGTTAAAATATGTTTCGGCATAAAGTTTTACCATTGAAAGCACAGGCCCCAAACCGTCATGTAATTCCTGGGCTACTCTTTTACGCTCTTGCTCTTCAGTCTGGATAATCGCATTAAGGATCCTGTTTTGCATATCCTTTTGTTCTGTTACATCCCTAACAGAAAGCATTCTAAAGCCTTCACCGGGTAAAATTTTAGTTGATATTTCAGAAGTAAACCAAGAACCATTCTTTCTTTTAACTTCAACTTCAAATGAACCATCATAATCTTTAGAAATATGTTCATAGATCATTTGCCGATACCTTTCCGGGAATATTTTCCGAACCAGGTCCTCCCCCAACAACTCGTCCTTCATATATCCGGTCATCTCACAAAACGAAGGGTTTACATCATAAGCAACTCCTTTTTTATGTAACACAATACCTTCAAAAGCTATATTTGCCAATTGTTTAAAACGGCTCTCGCTCTGTTTTAATTTATCTTCTGTGAGTTTTCTTTGTGTGATTTCCTGATGTGTCCCACTCATTCTTAGAGGCTTATCATCATTTGTCCACTCAAAAACCTTTCCGCGATCAAGTACCCACACCCAATAACCTTTTTTATGCCGCATCCTAACTTCGCATTCATAATAGTCCGTTCTCCCTTGAAAGTGTTCTTCTAACTTTTGTCCTGATATAACCAAATCATCAGGATGGCAATATTTATTCCATGTATTAATATTAACCGGTTGGAGTTCATCAAGGGTAAAACCTATTATTTCTGCCCATCGTTCATTAAAAATGGTATTTCCAGTTTGAATATTCCAATCCCATAGTCCCAAACCAGCCCCTTTTATTGATAATTCCAATCTTTCACTATTTTCTTTTAGCAGTTGTTCATTTTTTTTTCTTCGTGTAATATCATCAATAGTAACCAGGTAAATATTATCTTTTTTAATGCCAGCGGGTGACGAAGAAATTAATATATCAAACTTTTCAATTTTACCGTTTTTAAAAACTTCAATCTCTGTTTCAACCTTATTATGGACTACATTATTAACTATGGTATCAGCCACAGTATTCCTCATTACGCACTGCACACAATTATCAGATTTCCCACATCCTTTTCCGGATTTTACGGCCCTTATACATCGTAAAGCATCACCAGGTTGCCGGTTTAATATCACATCCGGGCCTTCACCAAAGAACTCTATTCCTGCTTTATTAATCTTAATAATTTCCGTTTCCTTGTTTAAAAGCAACAAAACAGCCGGGGAACTATCAAATACTACCTGTAATTGATTTTGTGCCCTGAGTGATTCAACTTCTTTTTTCAGGTCAAGAAATAGTTTCTTATTCGTTGATGATACTTCTAATTCTGAAAGTAAATCTTCGTACCTTTTCTGATAATCCATATTCAAAAAAATATGATCATGTATTACCTTAAATTACAAAAAAATACGTGAAATATGGGATAAAAAATAAAAAAAGGGATTACAATACGTTTTAATAATCACTGTAATCAATTATTTTGGGAGATAGGTTAAACAAAGTTGTTTATTGACAACCAAGAAAAATCACGTAAACGTTTTATTTAGAAAATTATGAAATCAGGATTTGCTAAGTTTCTGGCATATTTCATATTCTTCCTTATTTATATAATATTCCATTAACATTTTTTTGAATTCATCATTACCAAAAAAAGGATGATTTTCGTTGAACTCTACTTTTCCTTCTATGGTATTTTCAAACATATCGTAAAAGTTGATTTGTTCATTGTCATCTTCCTGAACGTTGCTATTATCCACTTCAAACTCTTCTTTTAAACTGCTGATGGATTTTAAGAAATCGACCAAACGGGTATGTAATTCAAGATACTGGCTATTTTGTTTTATCAGCTTCTTATTCCTTGCGTTTAACCAATCCAGTTCATCCAATTTGTAGGGATTTTCATTTGAATTCATTATTTTATGTGCATCATCATTATTTCTTTTGAGCTCAGCGGAATTCTTTTTTACAAATTTTTGTATATATTTTAATATTTGTGCCGCCTTTAAATTTTTTGAGTTTTCGTATTTCATTTTCCAATTACATTACATGATTAAAAACTATTCAAAATTAAGAACAACACGTCGCACATTTATCCGTTAAAAAACTCAAAATGAATAAATAAATACTAGTTTTAATACGTGAAATTACTTAAGCATTAGCTGAATTTTGAAAACCAAGTATAACGATCTGCAACGATTATTTATTTTTTTTCTTTAGCTCAGCCAGAATTTCCTTAGCCTTTTGGTAGTCAGATTGATATCTTGTTCGTTTAAAAAGCCCGGATGTCATTTTTTTAAGTTCTGTTGTGGTTTGCTCACACGATTCAATTATCACATCACGAAACATTCGGGCACATTTAAAACAAGGATCTTTTTGTAACTCAAATGTAGATTCATACGCTTGTTTTAATACTTTAAAACCATGATTATACTCTTTACTAAAGAAATATTCCCTCGCTTCAACAAGGTTCTCATTCATAAAATCCCTTTGATCCGCACAGTTGTGCCCACCTCTCGGACAATTCAACAATTCAATAATTTCCTTATCTTTTTTATTTTTCATGGAAACAAGAAACCTTCAACTTTTTAATCTAAAGTAAGTTAGCAACTTATTTAACTTGAATAATTAAAAACTTTAAGATATTATAATATTATTTATTTTACAAAATTATCCTATTATTTATACAGGGTTCCATGGATAAAATGTTACATATGGATCCATATTTTTACTTTTTTTTATTGCGCTTAGTTGTTATATTCCTTACTGACAAATGCAGAGGTAAACTAATTACTAATTTTTTTTGCTTGTTAAAATTGGAATATTGGAATGATTTAAAATTTTCTATTTATGAATCACCCCAATATTCCTTCAAGTTTTCTTTAGGTAAAACAAACGGACTAGAAAGTCGCCATTCACTCGTGGTAATAGTGAAGCTATGGTCATCCTAATCCTCATGTTCGCTATCCATGTGGTCACTATCCATATGTTCACCATCTATGTGGTCACTATTCATGTGATCGCTATCCATGTGATCAGATTTTTTGGCTTCGCCTTTTTTTACCAGGTCCATACCACAATCAGGGCAGCTACCGGGTTCACTTTGTTCAACCTCAGGATGCATGGGGCAAGTATACACAACCGCTGTTTCTGTCTTTTCAGTTTCAGTTTTACTACCTGATCCACCACAGGATACAAGTAAGGATGTACCTGCAATCATCAAAGCTCCTAAAATGATTTTTGTTCTTTTCATAATTACTGATTTTTCTAGTTTAAATGATTTTATATAATAATGTTAACAAAAAAACATTAACGATGTTAATTTCAAATTTTCCATTTCATAAAAATTCAGTTTATAATTCTTGATCTTATTGAGCGTATCGTTTAACATTTTACCTTGTATACTGGCAACAGGCAGGAAGATTTTCGTAAGCTTCCTGTGATGCCTTTTCTTTCTCTGTATCGTAACCGGCATTGGCAATAGCTTTATGTATATTGTTCAAGCCAACTTTATCTTTGTTATAGGAAACCAGGATTTGTTTGGAATCCATATTCCAGTTGGCAACATTCACCCCTTCAAGGCTTTTGACTGCTTTCTCAATAGTCTGTTTGCACATTTCACAGTTACCGGCTACTTTAAATTCAGATTGCACCATATTTGCGTTCATGGCTCCGCTGGCAGACCTTGTATACTGGCAGCAAGGAGGCAAATTATCATAAGCACTTTTTGGCGCTTTTTCCTGTTCAGTATCATAACCTGCATTGGCAATAGCTTTATGTATTTTTTGAAGGCCTGTTTTTTCATCATCATAGGAAACATGAATTTGTTTGGAACCCATATCCCAGTTGGCAAACTGGACTCCTGCAACACCACCAGCAGCCTTTTCTATGGTTTCCTTACACATCTCACAATTTCCCGATACATTAAACATGGCATGTTCCAGTTCAGCATCTTTCATGGATTGCCCCTGTTGTGATGTCATACCTTTCATGTTTCCATGATCATGTCCGGTGGTTGGCACCCCTCCTTCCGGGTTCATCATGCTCTTTTTGCCCTCCAACTGGGCTGCTGCATCAATTTTGAATACTCCATTAACTGCAACTTCCTCACCTTCATACAATCCTTCTTTTACCACATAAAAATCACCAGCTTCAGGACCCAATACAATCTCGCGATACAAAAAAGTTGGATGCTTCCTACCAGGAACTTTAACATAAACAACAGAACGTTTACCTGTCCATAACACCGATGTTTTTGGAATTAGTAAATCTCTTTGATTTCCTGACACTTTAGGCTTAATAATACCATTTGTAAACATTTCCGGTTTGAGTTCCATATCCGGGTTATCCGCTTCAACACGAACATAAGCCACTCTTGTTTTGGGATCAAGAAACGGATCGATATAGGTAACTTTGCCTTGAAACTTTTCACCGGGAAGCGATTGTACAGTAAATTCAACCTGATCACCTATATTTAGCCAGGGTAAATCGCTTTGGTATGCTTCAAACATTACCCAAACATGTTTTAGGTTAATTACCTGGAACAATGCGTTTCCTTCTTTCACATAATCCCCAACAGTCACATGTCGCATGGTTACCGTACCAGATATAGGTGATAAAACATCAAAAAACGTTTGCGGCTCTCCACCTTTTTCAATACCATCAATCTGTGCATCTGTTAAATCCCACAATTTTAATTTATTCCGGGTAGCCCGGTAAAAAGCAGGGTTTGTTTCTTTGTACGCCATTGCCTCCAATAACTCTTTCTGGGTTGTAACAAGTTCTGGTGAATAAATAGTGGCCAGTTTGCCCCCTTTGCTCACTTGCTGTCCTTTAAAATTCACAAACAGTTTTTCAATTCTGCCACCAAAACGGGCAGTTAATTCAGCAATATTTCTTTCATCCGGTTTAACTTTGCCTAACAGGTATACTTCTTTATTAGAATAATCTTTTCTCACCGGCATTGTCTGTATTTCGGCCAATTTTATTGCAGATTCACTCATTTCTACCGCATTTGGGCTTACAGCCCCATCTCCTGAAGAATTTGTTTCAAGAGGTATTAAATCCATACTGCATATTGGGCATTTACCCGGTTTGTCCATTTTTATTTGAGGATGCATCGAACATGTCCAAACAGTAGCTTCTTCAGTATGCCCGGCATGCTCATGCACCGCTTCTTTTGTTGCTCCTGAATTATGAAAAAACAACCAGCCAAAGAAGATACCTGCTATCAGAATAACTGCATAATTTCTGAAATTCTTTTTATTGATATTTATTTTTGTCTTCATTTTATAATTCTTTTGTGATACTACTTACCCATTAAATATTCAATGAAAGCGATAGAAGCATTAAGGTCGGTCCTGGATTTTTCGAGCTCCAGGCCGTGCATTAGCACTTGACGCTCCATGCGCAATATTTCTTCAAAGTTTTTACTTTCAGTGGCATATTCTGACTCAAGAATGCGCAATGCTTTTTTTGCCAAATCAAGTTGTTTGCTATGTAACTCAAGCCTTCTGATTGCATTACGATAGTCAGCATGAGCTTGTGCAAAAACATTCTCCAAGATATTTATTTTATCTACCTTCTTGTTTTCAACCGATTCCTGCATAAATATTGCTTCTTTTACCATAGAAGTATATTTTTTCCTATACAACGGAACCTGAATACCCACCATAGGGAAAATTATGGCATCCCTGCCTGATTCATTAGCAGATAACATATCATTGCTTGATTCACCAATTAAAATGT
>JBNLCS010000358.1:0-4808 GCA_050303935.1 Bacteroidales bacterium | reverse complement strand
ATTGCAAAAGAAAGTATTGACAAGTACCTTGCTTATCGGTTTTTTCTTCCAAATTTTAACTGGTGGAAAGAAATAGGTATATATGAACGAAAATTAAATAGTTTTAAAACAAATACGATCGTGCACACAAAATATGTTGCGAATTCATGTTATAATTGCCATACATTTTTAAACAACTCGACTGATAAGTTTTTTGTGGCATTGCGTGGATCAAAATATGGGAGCGCGGCACTTTTGGCTGAAGGTAAAAAAATTACCAAAATAGGAACAAAATTTGGTTATACATCCTGGCACCCTTCCGGAAAATTAGTTAGTTATTCTATAAATAAAGTAAGGCAAATTTTTCATTCTTCAGCCAATGAAATAAGGGATGTGCTGGACATTGAATCTGGTATACTTTATTATGACCTGAAAGAACAAAATGTTAAAACAAATCCTTTGTTAACACGAAAGGACCAATTAGAAACTTACCCTTCCTGGTCCCCTGATGGTAAATACCTTTATTTTTGCAGTGCCCCAATTTTATGGGAAAATAAAGATGAGATACCGATAGAACATTATCAGGATATTAAATATAGTTTAATGAGAATATCTTATAATGTTGATCTTGATGAATGGGGAGATTTAGATACCATTATAGATGCATCTGAGATAGGCAAGAGTATTACTTTGCCTAAAATTTCACCTGACGGAAAGTATTTACTTTTTTGTATGAGTGACTATGGTTGTTTTCCTATTTACAGGCAGTCCAGTGATTTATACCTTATGGACCTCAAAACTTTTAAATATTCCAGGTTAAATGAAATAAACAGCAGTTATTCAGAATCCTGGCATAGCTGGTCATCGAATGGAAGATGGATCGCTTTTAGCAGCAAAAGACAAGGCGGAAGATTAACCCGTGTTTATTTAAGCTATTTTGATCAAAACGGAATATTTCATAAACCTTTTGTACTTCCACAAAACGATCCTGATTATTATGAAGAATGCCTACAAACTTTTAGTTATCCTGAATTTATAACTGAATCTGTAAAAACAAGATACAATAAATTTGTAAAAACTATTGAATCAGAAGAAAATATAGAAGTAGACATACCGGTATCAGGGGCAACAGTAACCTATCAAGGTTCTGAACCCTGGAAGAGTGTCCCTGTCCAACAATAATTTGATTATTATTAATACGTGTATAAATTGAATTCATCAAGCATGAAGTATTTATAGATTCTTGAGACTAAATTGGATTTAGCACGTTTAAAATATTTTTACTTCAGATTTTAAAGACTACTTTAATTATTAAAAATATGAGCATTAAAAAAATTTCAAAAGATAATATCTTGTATGTAGAGGTTCAGTTTGGCAGCATAAAAGAATACCATATAACCCTTTCGTTTGAAGATGATAATGATATAGAGCAACCTATTGATCGATTAAATTCTTTTATTGAATCGAATGGCATCCGTGTTTGTTTTGGGTTTGGCTTTGGGAATATTGAATATCGAAAGAAACTGGACCTATTATTACATACAGGAATAGATAACAAGTTTCCTTTGACATGGGTTGATGGAACTTACAATAGGTCAGATAGATTTGACGGTGTGTATTTAATGGGTGTTCAAGGTGTAGAAACTAATTATATATATGATAAAAGTAATTGCATTGGCCGTTTTTATGAAGATGATAATGCCCAATATACATATTTAGGCAATGTGGGTTTACATGATAACAAACTGCCAGAAAAAGAACAAGCCTACGAAAATTTTAAGATGATTGAAAAAGGGCTAAGTAAGAATGGCATGGAAATGCCTGACATAATCAGGACATGGTTCTATAACAGAAATATCCTGGATTGGTACGCCGAATTTAATGCCGCTCGTACTAACTTTTATAAAGAAAGGAAGGTATATAATAACTTAATTCCAGCGAGTACCGGAATTTGTGGGGCAAATCCATTTAATACGGCATTAATATCCAGTGCAATAGCACTAAAACCAAAAAATGATATGATTACTATAAGCGAAGTAGATTCACCATTACAGAGTACCGCAGTAAGCTATGGCAGCACTTTTAGTCGCGCTGTAGTTGTAAAATTAAATGGAATCTCAAAGCTGACCATTTCCGGTACAGCCAGCATTGACAATAGTGGAAATACAGTTTACAAGAAAGATATTGGTAAGCAACTGGAACAAACGGTTAACTCAATTGATGCTATTCTTAGTGAATGTAACATGACTATCCAAGATTCTGTTAGGATATTTGTTTATGTAAAAAAAGCAGAGGATATTGAATATGTCAAAAAAGAATTAACAAATAAATGGGGCAAAGGATTACCCATTATTCTAACATGGACTACTATTTGCAGAGACGATTTACTTTGTGAAATAGAATTAGATGCCGTTTCAGAAAATTAAAAATTGTTTTCAAATTTTAGGAACAATACAATTATTTTATAATCCGTGGCCTGATTTGAAGGCCTCAAATTTATTGAAATGAACCTATCATAAAAGTAAATTAAACAAGCACTTGTTATAACTTCAAATTCTTAATTAGGGACTGCTGAAAAACACTCAATACATTGGTAATGTGTTAAGTGCATTATAATTTTTATAAGGTGCCGCAAGCATATTGAATAGAATATCTGGAAAACAGTGCACTTATATTAAAACATTTCGTTAGCCAAAAACACACAATCTGCTTCACCGGCTGCAATTCGACGTACTACAACAGTACGCCTTCATTTTGCCGGCTCGATCTTGCACGCTTTTGACTTTTTCAGTAAGCCCTATTTATATATAATCAATACAGTCACTACGCTGACTTAAATTATATTTTATCTCTTTAACGTTTAAGCCCCCTTTAACGAACAGGACTGATCCGGTATAACCCGGCCCCATGCTGGGGAATTTCCCTGCTAAATTCTCTTTTAAAAACACCCAGGTCTTTATTGCCCCACAAATCATGTACCCTGGCTTTACCTTTAATTCCAATTGCATCAAAATCAACTTTAACATTACTTGCTTCAGGAAAATCTATTTTGCCTTTGTCAACCAGCACACCAAAAATAACCGAGCCCTGATCCTTAGTGACAACACCTGTGGTTGAAAAAGTATCATACCCATCAGGTAACTCATAAATAATTATTGATTTTGAGTGGGTTCCAATACCTTGTACAGGTTTGCCACCTACCTGCAAAGGCCGGTTCTCGCATGTACGGTCCACACGGGCTTCTCCCCAGCCCGCTGTGGCATTAATCCACTTGAGGTCGGTTAACTTAAGTTCCCCTTTTTGACCTTGAAGGACCGGGTCTACCCATACAGCATGGTCCCAGTCGAAACCATCACCACCATCTTGCACAAAAAGCACCAATTTTTTACCTCCTTTAACAGATACTTTGATCTCCTGAGAGCTTTCGTTTCCGGCTATTACCGGGCTTGCATAATCCGCATTGGCAAAATCTATGTTATCGTCTTTGCTCTGGGCATTAAACAACGCAACATACTTGTCTTTGCTATTAGGTATATCCGCAGTCCAAACGATCAAATTACGGTCACGTGAAACCTGACGGTTATTTATACTTTCCTGGTTAACTTTTAGCATTTCAGGATTGGTCAACATTTCTTTCGTTAATTCATCTAACCTGGTCATATCCCCCCCGAAAATAAGTGGCGAACGGCCTATCGCCCAAAGGCTCATAAGGGTGCATTGTTCGTTCTTTGTAAAATTTGTCGGGCGGTTGAAATCAATAACCCCAATAGGTAACATATCAGCATCAGGATAGTGGCCCATCCCCCTGTATGGCGTCCAAACATCCAACCGCTCAAACATTGCCTGTAATAGCCCCCACCGGTCCCAAAAATCATCGGTAATACGCCAAAGATTAGCATGGCCCATCACGTGTTCACCGGCAGAAACAGGTGTTGCTCCAGGTGAAAGGCTCAACACCATAGGACGGCCTGTTTTATCAATTGCTTTACGTATTGCTTCTATTTCTGCTTTTTGAACATTGTTATACGGACGCGAGATATCATCCACCTTCACGTAATCTACCCCCCAATCAGCATACATTTGAAAAATTGAATTGTAATAAGCCTGCCCTTCCGGCTTGGTTGCATCAACACCATACATATCGGGGTTCCACGGACATATTGAATTTTTGAGTGCAATATCCTGCGCCCGAACGCCGGTCCCAAACACAGGGGTGTTTTTCTCAACTGCCTGACGGGGAATCCCCCGCATGATGTGTATACCAAACTTAAGCCCTTTAGAATGAACATAATCTGCCAACGGCTTGAACCCTTTACCACCTGCAGCTGATGGAAATTTTTTCATGCCAGGGGTCAGACGGCCATATTCATCCATGGTAAGGGTGGCATTAGGATTATAATAATGCCCTTTTGATTCAGGTTCATACCATTGGATGTCCACAGTAAGATATTTGTACCCGCTCGGAAGCAGATATTCTGCCATGGCATCAGCTTGTTCTTTGATTTGCTGCTCGGTCACTGTAGTTCCGAATATGTCCCAGCTATTCCATCCAAGTGGCGGTGTTGGGGCATATTGCCAGTATTCAGTATTGATTTGGGCATTTGTAGAATAAAAGGCCATGATCAGGCTAAAAGTGAAAACCCTCATAAATTTTTGTTTCATGAATTCTAATTTTAATAATTAGCAGGCTTATTTTTTAATTTATATTGATTCGCAAACCCGATAAAATCATAATATATAAAAGAGGTTTAATCAGTTATCAAACAGACTATCGGGAATACCTTTATTTACTATGTAATTGCTCAAAGTAATATATACGTTACCTTTTT
>JBNLCS010000357.1:0-2465 GCA_050303935.1 Bacteroidales bacterium | reverse complement strand
TTTACTTTAATAAGTTCAACACCCATAGAAATACTTGTATTTTTAAAGATGAATTTTGTTCCTTAAAATGGAACGATTACAAACCTTCTTATATAGGTCATGGATATGTTATAGAAAACGGTGTGGAATTTAGATATACCCCCAAAAGAGACAATACAATTTATCTTTTACGATATGCCCATACCCTGCTTACATATGCTGAAGCCAAGGGGCATTTAGGAGAGGTGGACGAACCAGCCTTGCTGGCCGTAAACAGGATACGCCGCAGATCATATCATGTTGATTTGAACAATTCCTCGAAATATGACCTGGAAAGCAATCTTACACCGGAACAATTTACCGATTCGGTTGTATGGGAACGTGCATGGGAATTTTTTAGTGAACCTGATAGCAGGTGGTTCGATATTATCAGGCTGGACCTGAAAGATAAACTTGCCGAATATAGGTATGAAAGAGATTACCCTGACATAATTGATGATAAATTTATTTCCAATGACTGGTATTTTTATTTAATTCCGCAAGAAGACAGGTGGTTGAACCCAAATTTTGAAAAGGAAGAAACTGAAATTAATGAATAATGAAGATCTATTTAAACCAGATAAAACAAAAGAGAAATATGAAGTTTCAACAAAAAATAGGATTGCATACATTTGGTCATTGCATTGATTTTATATCCCCCCTTCATAAAATGACCTTGGTTTTGTTATGCGTTATGTTAACACTGAATGCACTACCCAACAACACAGACAATGGCAATACTGATACACCCCAATCAGAAATTGACCAAGCATGGCTGTTCGTAAAAAAGTCTGACACCAGATCAGTATTATCTTACGAGGATTCCATGCTAAACGGTTTTGATCTGTTAAAAAGCAGTGAAGATCAGGAACATCGTCCGGATTCTATGTATGAATACTATAACCATGGTTATGTAAGTGAATCTCTTAAATGGTATTTTAAATACGATAATATTAAAAAAAGTACTTATGTTACACGAAAATGGTATAATTCTGATAATGAGAACATCCTGGACGAATACAGGCATTATAATAATAACGGACAATTACTATCAAACATTGCATATATCAGGAACATGAAACAATGGCATATAGATGGAGACACCAGTAAAGAGGAATCTTATAATGAACAAAATATATACGAGGGGGGGCTTTTGATTGAAAAAAAAGTAAAGAATCCCATGTCACTTCACACCGATGTTGATCATATTTTTTATCCTTATGACCTAAATGATAAATATATATATGACAGTACCGGAAAATGTGTACAGAAAGTAACAACGTATTTCTCTTCAACCAATGATACCTTTTTATACTTCTATAATACAGAAGGAAATTTAACTGAAGTATATAAAAAGGGCTACGATAATTTAAAATATTCCCTAACAGAAAAATACACATATGACGAAAACAATAATATATTAACTAAGATATGGAAAATCACAAACTATTATGCAAGAACATATAGTTACGTTATAACCGATAGTTCCATACAAACCATTGAATATGAATTTGAAGATATTTTGTTTGATCCTACTGACCACCTAGATTCCCTTACATCATGGGGGGTAAACAGGGAAAAACATGAAATATTTGACAATCTTGACAGACTTAAAACCCGGCACATAAAATATCAGAATACTGCAATAGAACCAGAAGTTGTTGAGGAATACACGACCAACTATTCTTATTACGATAACAATAAAATAAAAGAGGTATATACCAATGTGACGGTTTTAAACAACCGTCCTGTTAATATAAGGACAAAAAGTTTGTTTAAATATACCGAAGAAGGGAACTCATTGTATTATGAAAAAACATTTTATGATGACAGGTTTAATGAATGGGTTGTCAACGAAAGCAAAACCTATTTTTATCCTGAACTGTCAACCACAATAATGCATTACAAAAACAGAATAAAAACAAAAGAACTGGCCATTTACCCCAACCCGGCTTCGGATAAAATTTACATTCAGGAATATTACGGTGAAAATTTACTGTTTTCTATATTTAACGTACAGGGGGTAAATGTAAAAAAAGGTATCCTTAACATTAAAGCCATAGACATTGCCGGCTTAAAACCCGGTATGTACGTGATTAAGATAAACGACAAACAAAAAGTTTACCATGGAAGGTTTTTAATAGAGAGGTAATTACCTGGTCAACAAAAAAAACATTAAATATTTACACCTGCTTTAAAAGTTTTAAAAAGATAAAATTTTTATATTACTGGTGACAAGGGCGCAAGATGCCCAGTCAAAATCGCTGCAGGAGTTGATGGAAAGTGCGCAAAAACTGATGATTATTTTGGCAGGATTTTTCTTGTTTCGTTTTTTTCATTAACTGGAAAAAAATGAAAATAAAAGAATTAAGAAACAGAAATAAAGAACAAATAAAAAAGTAATAAAAAGCAACTAAACAAAACAGCAGGTCAAACGAAATAAGCTT
>JBNLCS010000356.1:0-4019 GCA_050303935.1 Bacteroidales bacterium | reverse complement strand
GGCAAACGGAACCAGGTATGTCTGAAGATATGAAAGCATGGGCAGGATTACAACATTCATTAATCGAAAATGTAAAACACGCTAAACAAATTGTAGATGAAGAAGCCGGACATAGCTTACATAAGGATAAGCCCCTTATGGTCCAACGAGAAATTAATGCATTTATTAAACAATGCAGGGAAATTTATAATTCAAAAAACAAATAATCTTTTTCTTAAATTCTTGATTATATGAAAAAAATCTTAATGTATACTATGGTGCTGATTTGCATTGGATCAATCCTATCATGCAAAAATGATAAATCCCGTTATAGAATAACCAATTACTTAGTAAATGATTCTATTTCAAAAACGAAAATTATAGAAGAAGTTGAAGAATCGTTGCAATTATTGGTTGACGGAATAGTAGAACAAGATGCGGACAAAATTTTTGCTATATTTAGCAAGGTTAATGAAACGAGATATGTAAGAAATGGAGACGTTTATAAAAGTGTTGATTATGCCAGGAAAAGTTATGCAGGAGCTTTCAGGAACAGACCAGATTCAATTGCCAGAAAATTTACTTTTACAACAAAACAATATGATATATTAGATGCAAACACCGTTTTCTTATCGGCTATAGGTGTCATTGAAAAAATTAAACCGCAAAAAGACGACATTCCTTGGCAAATAGCATATACCATACTTTGGTTGAGGGAAGAACAAGGCTGGAAAGCGATAAACATGCATATATCCTGGGAATAAAAAATTAAAGTTTTGATACATACATTCGATCTGACAATAAACAATGCAACAAACAACATAAATGAAATCCCCGCTAAGTATTTGTTTATTGGCTATTCAGGGGATTATCACGAACTGGTCAATACATGTTTTTCCAGATTATCTGACTATGAAAAAGACCGGGCACTAAAATTTAAGTTTTACAAAGACAAGCTTACCTACATAGCAACACATTACGAACTAAGGGAATTGCTTTCGCAAGTGGCCCAAATTGAGCCATCATTGTTAAAAATACATTTTGAACTAAACAAAAAGCCTTATTTAAAGGAATTTCCAATTGATTTTAATATTTCACATTCTACAAATATATTTTCTGTTTTAATAGCAGATAAACCAGGCCAGACAGTTGGTGTGGATATTGAAACAATACAATCTTTTAATTCTCTGGAAGATATATCTAAAAGGTTTATGCATAAAAATGAAAGAGAATACATTTTAAAAGATAGTGATGAAAATTCTAAAGCTATCAGATTCCTTGAAATTTGGACCAGAAAGGAAGCGTTTTTGAAATTACTCGGTGTCGGTATTCAAGATAATTTGGATGAATTTGATTTAACATGTGGAATAAAACAGGTTGAAATAAATTTACCCGATAATGAAAATATAAAATCCAATAAAATATCGTGTTATACGTATACAAATGATGAATTTTTGCTAAGTGTTTGCAAAATTGATAAAATTGAAAACTAACTAAAATGGCATTTTTACGTTAAAATGGCGGGAAAATATAAAATTAACCAGGGTAGTTTTTATAGGTTTAGAGCAAAATTTTGAACCGTATTATCAAAGAAAAGTTTCAATATAATTGAATTTAACATCCAGAATAGACTCATAATACTCTCCACGTTCCAAAATATCATCGTCCCCTTCTTCGTAATACCAGTTGATTACAAGCTTTTTCTTTTCAAGGATACTGTTAACAAGCTCTTTTAAGATGTTTAATAATGATTTGGATGTTCCACTATTAAAATATTCAAGTTCAATATCTACAGTTGTGACTTCAGCAGGGTTTTTACAATATTCGCTGATCCAAACATAAAGGGCATCATAAAATTTTGAAGCATCTTCTGGAGTGGACCTGCCGCTAATTTTAATCCTGCCATCTGTAGAAAAACTTACTTTTGGTGTTTTTTTTGTGTTTTCAATTAGCAAATTATCCATTTTCCTGATATGGGATTTTGTTATTACCTACTAATGCAAAATTATGTAAAATAACTCTATATGTTAAATAAATTGATCATATAATTAAAATTTTTAATCTATTTATTACTTCTGTGTTTTAATTTTTAGCAATTGTGATATTGAAATTGTTTCGTTAAGAACCTGCTAACTGTTGCTCGCAGAAGAATCTTATTCTACATGTAATACCAATCCTTTCAAATATTCACCTTCCGGATGGAAAATGTTTACGGGATGATCAGGTGGTTGCGAGAGCTGATGCAATATTTTAACTTCCCTGCCGGCATTAGCGGCAGCTACAAATACAGATTTTCTGAAATTTTCTTTACTTACCACCTGTGAACAAGAAAAAGTAAACAATACCCCCCCCTTTTTAATTTTTGTGAACGCTTTAAAATTTAATCTTTTGTATCCCTGCAATGCGTTGTGGAGAACATCGTTATGTTTAGCGAATGCCGGTGGGTCCAGTATTATTAAATCGTAACTTTCATCCATATTGTCTAAATAACTGAAAGCGTCTGTACAAAAAGATTTATGCCGGCCATTTTCAAAATTAAGAGAAATGTTTGTATCAGTTTGGTTAATTGCATTTTGTGAACTGTCAACAGAGTGGACAAAGCTGGCCCCACCCCTTAAGGCATAAGCAGAAAATCCCCCCGTATAACAAAACATGTTCAAAACTTTTCTGTTATTGCTATATGTTTCAACCAATTTCCTGTTTTCTCTTTGATCAATGAAAAATCCGGTTTTTTGTCCTTCTTCCCAATTTATAGTAAACTGTAAGTCATTTTCTTTTACCACAATTTCTGATCGTTCACCCAGCAGATATTCGTTTTTCGGCTCTATTTTTGCTTTAAATGGCAGCGTATTTTCGCTCTTATCATAAATGGCTGTTAATTTATTACCCAGGATTTTTTTAAGGCATTCCACAATAACATTCCTGTTTTCGAACATACCTACTGAATGCATTTGCAATACGGCTGTTCCGTTGTAATAATCAATTATTAATCCGGGTAAACCATCCCCTTCAGCATGTACAAGCCTTAAAACGTTGGTGTGAAAGAAATTTAACAGGCCCATTTTTTCCCTGAACTGTATTGCTTTTTTCAATTTGTTAAACCAAAAAGAATCATCAATAATAGTTTCTTCAAATGATAGTATCCTAACAGCAATTGAGCCAATCTGGTAATGCCCAAGGCCTAAGAACTCATCATGGTTTGATACAACCCTGACGATTTGTCCTTCATAAACATCACCTTTAATTTTTTTAATTGCCCCGGAAAAAACCCATGGGTGGAAGCGTTTTAACGATTGGTCTTTTCCTGATTTAAGTATGATTGTTGGTGTTTCACCCATTATTTAAACTATTTAATTTGTTATATATCTCCAAACAAACCCAGGCATCAGTGGCGGCATAAATTAACTGCGCTTCGGTCAATGTTTTGTTTTCCCAGTTTGACGTTTGCTGGCTTTTGGATATTCTTGCACCCAGTATTATTGCAGAAAGTTTTTTTAATCCCTTATCTGTAATGTTGAAATGATTGACATAATCTTGCAGTTCAACAAAATTAGCAGCTTTGAATTTATTATATTTTTGAAGACCTATTAAGTCATCCCGTATTGCTGCACCCACTTTAACAATAGAATTATTTTCCAGCAGATCAAAAATTAGTAAGGGTATATGTTTATGCATCCTAAATAAATATGCATTCTGGTTAGTAGATAATTGAAGTAAAGCTACTTTATTTTTTTTACCTTTTTTAAAAGAAGGTTTTGTTTCGGTATCAAAACCCAGAATAGAGGTATTGTTAAGGTCATTAAATGCTTTCTTTTCATCTTCATAATTATCTACCAATACAATGTTGCCTTGGAACTGTATAATGGGTTTTTTATTTAATTCATCCTTTGAAATAGAATTCTCAAATTTATTCATCTCCATTATCTCTCCTGTGTTGTTCCTGCATTTTTGTAATAATCCAGTTGTCAGTTTTAGTATGGTAATTCTCCGGACCTATATTATCATCATCAGTTGTATCCTTGTTATATATTGTCATATGT
>JBNLCS010000355.1:0-5605 GCA_050303935.1 Bacteroidales bacterium | reverse complement strand
CTTCCGGAATGGTCATAAAAAAGCGTGTAACATCCGGATGTGTAACAGTAATTGGGCCACCGTTTTCAATTTGCTTTTTAAATCTGGGAATAACTGATCCGTTTGAACCAAGTACATTTCCAAATCGGGTAGTAATAAAATTTGTATTTACAGTATTGTTAATTGATTGGATATATATTTCAGCTACTCTTTTTGATGCCCCCATCACATTGGTTGGATTAACAGCTTTATCTGTTGAAATCATTATAAATTTTTCAACTTTGTTTTCAATAGCTAGGTCCGCAAGAATTTTAGTTCCAATAAAGTTATTCTGAATTGCCTCTTCAGGATTATTTTCCATCATAGGAACGTGTTTGTAGGCCGCGGCATGATAAATGGTATCGATCTTAAATTTTTCAAATAAATTGTTTACACGGATAATATTGGTGCAATCACCGATAACAATGTCAAAATCATGAAAATTGTATTTTTCCTGAAGTTCCAATTCTATGTCGTACAATGGCGACTCAGCCTGATCAAATAAAATGATTTTTTTTGGTTTATAATACGTGAGTTGCCTTACCAGTTCACTACCTATTGACCCGGCTGCTCCGGTAACAAGTACCTGCTTATTAACTATTTGTTCTTTTATTTGGTTTTTATCAAGTTGTATAGGTTCTCGCTGGAGAAGGTCTTCAATTCTAATATTTTTTATTTGTTTTACACTAAGCTCGCCATTAATCCATGTTTGAAAATCAGGAACATTAAGGACTTTTATATTATGTTTTAAACATTTTTCAACTACATCATTCTTTGTAGGCGTTTTAATGTCACTTTTAGCAAATATTAGTGTATTAAAAGGATTTTTTTTTGCGATTGCATCGAACTGGCTTGCGCTGAATATACTGATCCCTTCTAATTTTTTTCTTATAGATTTATTATAATTATCCATAAAACCAACTACCCTGAATTGTTTTTCAGTATCAAGTTCAAGAGCCCTTTTCGTCAATACCGCCAATTCTTTTGTCCCATAAATAATTACATTTCTTTTTATTTTATTGCCACCTGTAAATTCCGCATATAAAGTTTTAACCAGAAGCCTCAGGGCTGTCATAAAGAACACGGTGCATAGAAAGTCAATTACAACTACTGAAAAAGGAATGAGGTAATTGGCCCCAAAATTAAATTGAACAACAAGGTTTAATAATACCAACGTTAAACTTCCAAATGTATTTACAATCAGTATTCTTTCTGCGTCTTTTAATGAAGTGTATCTTACAATTCCTGCATATGTCTTTCCAATAATAAAACTTATTCCCCTTATGATAAGTACTAATGGAAATACATATTTAAATGTATCAATGTGAAAATCCGGAATTACCAAGTTAAAACGTAAAAGATAAGCTAAGAAAAGTGAAACAGAACAAATGATTACATCAATAAGGAAGATAATCCAACGCGGGCTATTTCTAGTTTCAAATATCATTTTAAACTGGTGTTGTATGTGATAAAGGTACAAATTTACTTTTAAAATACAATTTTATTAAAAAAGTGTTAGTTGTTCATTTTCAAAAAGTTTTGGGTGATCATCTTCAAATTTTTGAAGTATGGTCCCAATAATAACTTCTCGCATGAACTTTGATTGGTTGTTTATCCTGTATTTTTTAAAATAGTAGTTTAAAGCACCAATTTCTTTATTATTAAACATAATAGCCTTACGGTTATTTCTCAACAAGTCCTTTTCTTTTTGAATTCGTTTTTTCACCTGGCAAACTTTTAATGATCACTCAATATTAATGAATTAAACACTATTGGCTAAATCTTTTTATTAACACAATGTTAATAAAACAAAGAATCATAAAATTGCATAAGCTGGTTTAAATGATTACTTACGAGGCGTAAAAACAAAGTTTTGACCTTCTGTTATTTTTTCGTGATATAATATAAGTTTATGATCATTGAAAATATATGTTGTGTATCCTAGGTTTTCTAAAAATGTTATACAATCTGTTCTGTTTTTGTTCCTCCATAACTCCGTGTAGATCAATGGCTTGTCTTTGGTTATTGTTTTTTTGGCACCTACGAGTACATTGTATTCATAATTTTCCACGTCTAACTTCATGGCTGTTACTGTGCTTCCTGAGTCTGCTATATCATTGAACTGATCAATCATTATCATTTTGGATACTATCTTTTCTCCAGTTTGAGATTTTTCCTGAATGCCGTCTACATGACATAAACCATGCATTGTAACATTATTTTTTTGAGGGATGAACATTTCAATGGTTTCATTTTTTTCCCCTAATGCAAGATTGTAAAATGTGCAGTTTTTAAGCCTGAATATTGATATTATCCTTTTTAGGACCTTGAAATTAAAAGGGACAGGTTCAAAAGAATATACCTGTGCTTTATTTCTTTTTTTGCAAAAATAAAAGGTCATTACCCCTAAATTAGCTCCAATGTCCAATATTAGCCCTTTATTTGGAACCATTTTTAAAAATTGAAGAAAATCTTTTTCGTTTTTGTCCCAACGCAATTTAATAATTACGAAAATGGCAAAAACAGAGAGGTATGTGTGTAATCCAAGTAATTTCT
Organism: Bacteroidales bacterium; assembly: GCA_050303935.1. GTDB lineage: Bacteria > Bacteroidota > Bacteroidia > Bacteroidales > JBNLCS01 > JBNLCS01. The sequence continues at coordinate 3,031 of JBNLCS010000355.1, read as the reverse complement.
GAAGTATTTTTTTAACCCTGTTTTTCACTTAAATAGAATTAATTAAACATCTGTTTTATATTAAAAAAATATGTTTAGTTTTTGTATAATATAATCGTGGAACATCCATGACTTTGCTGTGAAGATAGGTAAATGGATGTTTCATTTAAAGAAAATATTTTAATCATTTTGTTTTATCAAACCAATCTTTTTATGTAATAAATGCCTTTGTGTTGTTTAAGTATTTTTTTGAAGACCTGATGTTCTCTCGTTTCTTGTCCTTTCAATTGTTAATTCTAAATTATCAGTTACAATTTTGTTTGAAGTACCAAAATGCTAAAATCGCACAAATATACCTTAAACATTCACAATGTTTTATATTTTCGGGAAATATTTAAAATAAACAAAACAGATCGTTGAACATAGTTGTTAATACTCGTTTGCTTTTAGAAAACCGCCTTGAAGGTATTGGTTGGTTTACTTATGAGGTAATGAAAAGGATTACACGTGAAAATCCCGGGCATCATTTCTTCTTTATTTTTGATCGTCCGTATAGCGAAAAATTTATTTTTTCTGATAATATAACGCCTGTGGTAGCACCTCCACAAGCTAGGCATCCCATATTGTTTTACATTTGGTTTGAAAAAGTAATTCCCGAACTTTTGAAACGTTTTAGGGCAAATGTTTTTATCTCTCCTGATGGATATCTTTCCTTATCAACCCCTGTTAAATCAATCCCAGTAATCCATGATATAAATTTTACACATCGGCCAAAGGATTTACCTTGGCTTATTAATAAATATTATAACTATTATTTTCCTCGTTTTGCACAAAAAGCAGCTCGAATAGCAACTGTTTCTAATTACTCTAAGAATGATATTTGCACATCATATAACATTAATGAACAAAAGGTTGAAGTGATATACAATGGTGTTAGTGAAAAATTTAATCCTATACATAAAAGCAGTAATGTTGAAATCAAGAATAGGTTTACGGGGGGTGAAGATTACTTTTTATATGTTGGTTCTTTGCATAAACGTAAGAATATAATTAACCTGCTTAAATCGTTCGATCTATATAAAAAGCAAACATCATCAAAAATAAAATTGCTGTTGGTCGGAGAAAAAATGTTTAATCAAAAAGAATTGGGAAAAACACTTCATAATATTAGTTGTAAAAATGAAGTAGTATTTGCTGGTAGGCTGAGCAGTGAAGATTTATCCAAAGTAATGGCTTGTGCTTTTGCCCTTGTTTTTATTCCTTATTTTGAAGGGTTTGGTTTACCCATTGTTGAAGCAATGGCATCTGGTGTTCCAGTGATTGCTTCAAATGTTACTTCATTACCTGAAATTGCAGGTGAGGCAGCTTTAATGTGTAATCCTGAATCGGTTCAGGAGGTAGCACAGAAGATGAAAGCGCTTGAAAATGATCATGATTTATATAATGGTCTTGTTAAAAAAGGTTTGGATAGGTCAAAATTGTTTAATTGGGACAATACCGCAACACTGTTTTGGGAATGCATTGATAAAGCTTTATAATATAAATTGAAACTTTTATCTTATTATACGGAAAATACTGTTGAAGCAGGTTGTGATGAAGCCGGCAGGGGATGCCTGGCGGGTCCTGTTTTTGCTGCTGCAGTTATTTTACCTCCTGGATATGAGAACCCTGCTATAAAAGATTCAAAAAAGATTCCTGAAAAGAAAAGATTCGAATTGAGGGAAGAAATTGAAAGAAATGCTTTAAGTTACAGTGTTGCACAAATAACCAATGATGAAATTGATAAAATAAATATATTTAAGGCTGCTATGAAGGCCATGCACCTGGCAGTTGACAGTCTGGAAGTGAAGCCCGAATTATTACTTATTGACGGACATCTTTTTATTAAGCATGAAATATCACATATATGTGTTGTTAAAGGTGATAACAGGTTTTATTCGATTGCAGCAGCATCCATTCTTGCTAAAACTTATCGCGACGATTATATGAGAAAAATCCATCTGGAATTTCCTGAATACGGATGGGATAAAAATAAAGGTTATGGGACAAAACAGCATTATAAAGCAATTAATGAGTTCGGTATAACCAAGTATCATCGCAAATCTTTTAAAATTGCTGACCAGCAGTTGTCTATAAAGTTTTAGTTTACTTGAAGTTGAATCAAGGCTTATGTTTCAGAAACAATTTTAACCACCAACTGAGATTAATGCAATTATGAATTTCCGGAAACCAGCTTATTGGCAAGTTGTCCGCAGGCTGCATCAATATCTTCGCCCCTGCTTTTCCTGATATTTGCGTTTAATCCTTTTTTCTTTAAATATTCCACAAAATGTATGGCTTTTTCTTGCTCACTCTTTTCATACGTTGTTCCTACCACAGGATTATATTCAATGAGTTTTATTTTGCTAGCGAGATGACTTGAGAACTTTACCAATGCATTGGCATCATCAATAGTGTCGTTTATCCCTTTAAGTAACACATATTCAAACGTGACTTTTTTACCTGTTTTCCGAGTGAAATACTGTAACGAATCCAACAGCATATCCAGGGTATGGTTTCTTGAAACAGGCATAATGGATAGTCTTTTCTCCTGGATAGCTGAATGTAATGATACCGCCAGATTGTACTTGATATTGTCATCGGCAAGCTTTTTGATCATTACCGGGATACCTATGGTTGATAATGTAATCCTTTTTGGGGAATAACCAAGTCCGTTTTCTGAAGTTATATAAAGGACAGACTGGTTTACATTAACATAATTGTATAATGGTTCCCCCATGCCCATAAATACAATATTGGTAATTCTTTTATTGAAATGTTCAACAGATAAGTCATTCAGGATTTTTACCTGGTCAAATATTTCACCGGCTTCCAGGTTTCGTTTAAATCCCATTTTGCCTGTAGCACAAAATTTGCACTTTAATTTGCAACCTACCTGAGATGAAATACATATCGTGATCCTGGTATTTGAGGGTATGATTACCCCTTCAATAAAGAGCCCATCATGTAATTTAAAAGAGCATTTAATAGTTTGGTCACTGCTTGTGTGAGA
>JBNLCS010000354.1:0-3554 GCA_050303935.1 Bacteroidales bacterium | reverse complement strand
CATCGTCCTTTTGTTTAGTTATGCTATCAAGATAATTCTCGATCATTTTTGAAAGACTAATCTTATGACTACGAGCATATTTTTTAGCTCTCTCGATTACATTATCATTTAGTCGTAATGTTAATTTAGTTTCCATAATCGTTAAATTTAATTACGTACAAATATAATAAATCTACACGTCATTTCCAATGATTGTGTTTTCCAGGCTTGTTGGCAACTACCCTATGGGTTAAACAAAGTTTAACTCTATCAACGAGTAATGCAGCTAGTGATAAACTTTTGTATTTTTTTATAAATTTCTTTTTTTGCACAATGCAATTTAATGAATTAAATAATATTTATTCCAAATGTAGAAAGGGCAGGTGAGAAGGTGGAAATTAAATGCATGAATGGTTTAATTAGAGATACCAACGGTAATGTAAATAATGAAAACCCCGTCATTGCGAGCGCAGCGAAGCAATCTGCGAAATAAGATAGATTGCTTCGCTCGTTCCTCACTCTCAATGACGGTGTGTTTGAATGTGGTATCGAATAACTATCCCCACCTTTTACGAAAAATTTCGTATAATAATTTGGAATTACGAATCAATTCGTATATGTTTGTACGAACAAATTCGTATTTTAATGAAAAATAATAATTACAAGCCCACAGCTACCGAATTGGAAATTCTAAAAGTGATTTGGGAAAACGGACCGTCAACCGTAAAACAGGTAAACGAAGTACTGAATGAAATAAAAGAGACGGGTTATACAACTACTTTAAAAATGATGCAGCTAATGCATGAAAAAGGTATTTTATCCAGAAACGAATCTTCACGAAGCCATGTTTACGATACAAATATTAAAAAATATCAGGCACAAAATGCGTTAATTGATAATTTGCTTTCATCGGCGTTTGAGGGATCAGCCATGAAGATGGTGATGCAGGCGTTGGGAAACAAACGTACTTCGAAAGATGAATTGCAAAAAATAAAAGAATATATAAACAGTATTGAAAAAGGTTCAAAATAAAAAGCCATGCAAATTTTTGAAACATTTTCTTCAACAGAGCTTATCCGTGCCTTGGGTTGGGCTTTAGTACACTCATTATGGCAGGGGGGTATTCTTGTATTGGTATTTGCCCTTTTAATGATTTTTATGAGTAAGTTTTCTTCGCGCACACGTTACCTTGTTTCATATTCCATACTTACATTATTTCTTGTTTCGTTTGTATTAACTTTTCTGGTAGTTTATCAAACCGGCAAAACCGGGAATAATTTGGTTAATAGTGAGAATGAACAACTTGAGAATACTATGTTGGGTGATCCTCAATTGAATGCGGAATACAAAAGTGATCACGATACGGAAATTTATAAATCGTATAGTAATGAAAAGATTGGTTTTTTTGTAAGAGTAAAAATAATTTTTGAAGATTATTATAATAAACATTTACCGTTAATAGTTACTGTTTGGTTGTTAGGGATATTGATCCTTACCTTGCGTTTACTGGGAGGTTTGGCATATGCGCAACGGTTGAAACGGTACAGGGTTAGTTCGCTTCCTGATGCATGGGTTAAACGTTTTCAAACGTTAAAAAGCCAATTCAATATTACACAGGATGTAAAAATACTTGAATCGCTTAAAGCACGTGTTCCCCAAACTATAGGATATTTTAAACCGGTGGTGCTATTACCGGCAAGTGTGTTAAGCGGTATGTCGCCAGAACAAATAGAGCTTATTATTGTACATGAACTTGCCCACATTCACAGGGCCGACTATATATTTAATATAATTCAGCGCCTGATAGAAATCCTGTTTTTTTATCATCCCGCGGTTTGGTGGATATCCGGTTTTATTCGTGATGAACGAGAAAATTGTTGCGATGACCTGGTTGTTGAACTTACGGGGGAACAAATCACATATGTAAAAACGCTGGTTAATATTGAAGAACAACGTATGGTTGCATTTAACATTGCCATGGCCTTAAGTGGCAGTAGAAAAGGGAATTTATTTAATCGCATAAAAAGAATAACTATGAACCAAAATAAAAGGGCAAGTTTTTCAGAAGGTTTTATTGCCGCTTCAATTATTTTTGCTTGTTTGTTTACAGTTGGTGTTACATTGAAAGCTTCTGTTAACATGGAAGGTGATAGAATGGGCATTGAAACAAAAGAAAAAGTTTTTGCCGGACAGGCCAATGTTCTTACACAATCAAAAATTCATGCAAATACTGAACGATCGGAGGAAAACGTAACATCAATTGAACCTGGGAAAACAGGTCTAAACGAAATCCTAAATAATGAAACAGACGATTTTATAAGAGAAAATGGAGGAAGAAATTACAATGTAACAAAAACTTTATTTTCTCAGGCAACAAATAACAATCAGCCTGATAATGATGGGTATTCCCCTTTACAATATGCCGCAAAAAAAGGTTCGTATGATATTGTAAAAAAATTACTGAAAGAGGGGGCAGATACCGAGTTTACAAATAAAGACGGAATGACAGCCTTGCATTTTTCTGTTAAGGAAAATCACTTCCAAACTTCTGAATTATTGGTACAATATGGGGCAAATGTAAATGCTAAAACCAACGAAGGGATTACTCCTTTAATGGAAGCTATTGATGAAGATTATACATTGTTTAAAATGTTGATAGAATATGGTGCGAATATAGATGCACAGGATGAAAAGGGGGCGTCAGTGCTCATGCATGCTGTTAAGGAGAATCAATTGGATAAATTAAAGTTGTTACTGTCATTGGGTGCCAAACCGAACATTGCCCGGCATGATGGATATACCCCGTTAATGGAAGCAACAAATAAAAAGCTTGATATTTCTATCTTGCTGGTCCAGTTTGATGCTGATGTGAATGCTTCAAAACCAAATGGGTGGACAGCGCTTCATGGTGCTATTAAAAATAACCGGGCTGATATTCTCATGTTACTACTTGATAATGGTGCAGACCCTTATTATTATAAATACAAAACGTTGAATGCCTACGAATATGCACGTGATATTAATAATACCTATTTAGCAAAGCTGATAAAAAAACATAATTCAGATGGATTAAATCCGGACAATCGTAAAGAAAAAGTTACAAATCCTTCTTATCAAAACAATGAGGTAAAAAAACCAACTGATGCCATTGTTGCGGATGATATATCATTTGAGCATGGTTTTTATTTTGTTTCTAAAAATAATAAGAAGGGTGTTAAAAGTTCAAATGGGACCGAAATTTTGTCTCCTCAATTTGATGAAATTGATTTCGAGCATGGTTTTTTCTATGTGTTAAAGGAAGGCAAAATGGGCGTATATAAAACCAACGGTACAAAGATAATGTCACCAGTTTACGATAAATTGGAATTAGAGCATGGTTTTTTCTATGTATTGAAGGAAGGCAAAATGGGCGTATATAAAATCAATGGGACAGAGATATTGTCACCAGTTTACGATAAATTGGAATTAGAGCAAGGATTTTTCTATGTATTGAAGGACGGCAAAATGGGCGTGTATAAAATCAACGGTACAAAGATAATGTCACCAGTTTACGATAAATTGGAATTAGAGCATGG
>JBNLCS010000353.1:0-2384 GCA_050303935.1 Bacteroidales bacterium | reverse complement strand
ACGATAAAATGTCAATAAATACATCACAATGATAAGTTTGCCTGTAATCAATTGCTATCCTCGTGGTATGCACCAATGCTTCCACGTCATCGCCATTTACATGAAAAATAGGTGATTTGGTTACTTTACCTATATCGGTACAGTAAGTACTTGATCTTGCTTCCAGATAATTGGTTGTAAAACCAAGTTGGTTATTTATCACCATGTGTATGGTGCCCCCCGTTTTGTAACCTTCCAGTTCAACCATTTGTATTACTTCGTATACCACGCCCTGTGCTGCTATGGCAGCATCACCATGTATGGCAATAGGGATCAATTTGTTGTAATCTGTGTTGTATTTATGGTCGATTTTTGCCCTTGATATACCTTGTATAATCGGTAATACCGTTTCGAGGTGTGAAGGGTTGGGGGCAAGGTTTACCCTAACTGTTTTCCCGCTTGACGTTTTTATATCGTTTCCGTATCCAAGGTGATATTTTACATCTCCCAATGCAATATCGTCTTCAAATTCATCTGCAATAAATTCCTGGAATATATTCTCATAAGGTTTTTGTAATATGTTAGCAAGTACATTCAATCTCCCACGGTGTGCCATGCCAATAATAAATTCCCTTATCCCCTGGTCTGCTCCATATTCAATTATACTGTTTAAAGCAGGTATCATAGTTTCAGTACCCTCAAGGGAAAAACGTTTTTGTCCAACAAATTTTCGGTGAATAAACTGTTCAAAACCAACTGCGATCCGTAAGTGAAAATAAAAAACCTTTTTCTCTTCTTCGGAAAATTCAGTGCGGTTTTTCGTACTCTCAATTCTTGTAGTAAGCCATTTGATCCTGTCGGGTTTACGTATGAACATGTATTCAGCACCAATTGACTGGCAATAGGTGTCTTGAAGATATTTTACAATATCTTTTAGTTTGGTTGTTCCAATACCTATTTCTTTTCCGGCATGGAATTCTGTTTCAAGATCACTTTCTTCGAGGTCGTAATTTTCCAGGTCAAGGGTAGGGACATACTGCCTTCTGGTCCTTACAGGGTTTGTTTTTGTAAATAGGTGCCCACGCTTTCGGTAAGCATTGATCAATTCAATTACTTTAAATTCCTTTTCAATTTTCTCAGAGTGTATTTCATCTTCGTTGTATACACGTCTTGAAAATTCAAAGCCTTCAAAAAATTTCCTCCAACTGATATCTACTGATTCAGGGTCTTTTTGATAGGATTTATAAAGATTTTCTACAGCCTCAATTTCGTTATTCCCCAAGTATGATAATTCATCCATCTGTATGCTTAATTTTATACGAAAAACAGATTAATTACATTTTAGTTCAAAATTAATTAAAAATTAAATCTCTTACAATTCGGGACATTCAAGTGGGTATTATAAATTGTTTTTTCAATAAGAAATCATTTTAAATTAATGAAATATTGAAGATAATTAGTTTCTGCAAAAAAATGTCAAATACTACTTTTTTTATTTCAAAAACCGTTATTTACCGAATGCAGATTGCTTATTTCACAAACTTCAAATACCTTATCTTTGAAGTTTTTTTATCAGGAATTAAAAAAAAATGGGTCTTAGCCACTCTGAACTCGTATCTTGGCTCGGACTGACACTAATCCAGCCTTAAAACACGTCCGTTTCAGTTTTCAAATAGGTACTATAAAAGCTTTATATCCATAGAGCCTTGGGTCATCAATAGAACATCAATTAACTTTTGGCATCAATTAGATCCCATACATTATTCTATACCACTAAAATACTTCATAAATTGCATCCGTTCGTAAACAGAAGGGTTTTTGGTTTTTGAAAAACTTAAACTTCCCCTGAACTGGTTTAGGTGATTATACTTTTTGCTTTCCATCCAACTTTCCAATTCCCGGTTAAGTTTTGAAATTTCATTGATCCCTTTTTCATATAATACAGAGCATAACTGAACTGCATTTGCACCGGCAAGAATTTGTTTTATTATGGTTTCGGAATTATGTATTCCGTTAGAAGCAGCAAGGTCACAATTAACTTTATCTTTCATTAGCCCGATCCAGCGCAAAGAATCCAGGTAATCATTTTCGTGGCTTATTTTGCCTGAAGTTTTAATTTCAAGTTTTTCAATATCAATGTCCGGGGTATAAAATCTGTTAAATAAAACCAGCCCCTTTATGCCTGTTTCGGCTAGTTTCTTGATCAATGATGCTGGTTTGGTAAAATATTTACTAATTTTAACAGAAACCGGAATATTTACATTTTTAACGGTTTTTTCAGCTATTTGAATATAGTTTTTTTCAAAGTCCTGTCCACTCAAATCTGCAGGGTTAAGGAATACGTTCAATTCAAGTGCATCAGCCCCGGCATTCTCAATTTTTTTAGCATAATCAAACCACTCCGA
>JBNLCS010000352.1:0-3135 GCA_050303935.1 Bacteroidales bacterium | reverse complement strand
AAACATGGTCAAAAAAAAAAAAAGGACAGACCATAGCCGAAGATGTCCAGTCTTGTAAGGTAAATGCTGCCACCTTGCAATGAATTAAGAAAAGAGCAGTATCGCAAGCGGTATCCTGAACGATGGAAACAGAAGAGAAGGAAACGGGAGAAGGCAGTCTTAGCAACTTCATAGTACTGATTACATGTGGGGAACCTGACCTGAGGGACCCATATTAGGGAAGGGGGTTGCCTGGAATTGGGATTGTATTTTTGAAACATGAAATGGATCAAATTCATGAAAAGATGTTAACGAAAGGTAAGCAATTGGTCTTGACCGTCTTGTAATAACTTCACATCCGGCCTATCTTTAGGGTAAAAACAACAATGACCGAGAAGAAATTTATAGAGTTGTACCACCGTCAGAAAGAATCGGGATTAACCGTAAAGGAATTTTGCGTCAATGAAGTAATAGCGCCATCTACATTTTATCTATGGCAGAAGAAACTGAGAAGCCGTAACCGTTTACCTGGTTTTATCCCTGTTGTTGTCCATCCTGGACATTCAACACCATCCTTTAATTTACTGGAAGAACCAAACAAGCAGGACAAGCCAATTCCAAGTAATGGTACACTGATCGAGATAGAATTTTCCAATAAAGCCATCGTGCGTATCAAAGGTGGGGTTGACCTGGCGATGTTACAGGCATTGATCCACCTAAATGATTAACCATGTTCCACCTTCACAGTTCGCTTAACTATTTTTTATATCCCCACCCGGTTGATATGCGCAAAAGTTTTTATACCCTGGCAGGTATTGTACAAACAGTATGAAAGGAAACCCGCAATCCGGCGGGGTATTTATTTTTGTAAACCGCCACCAAAATATCATGAAGATCCTTCATTTGGAATATGCCGGAATGGTCATTTACCATAAAAAGCTGGAGTCAGGGAGGTTCAGGTTGCCAGACTTTAATGAAAAAACAACCTCGCTGATCATAAAGTGGGAGGATTTAATATCGATTGTACAAAGCGTGAAACCAACCACGAAACGCCTGAGAAAAAAAGCGCACCAAAGTGTGTAAATTGTTAATTACTTAAGGCGTTTTTTTCTTTGAAAACCGGGTGTTTTTATTATCTTGAACATCAGAAAATATAAGGCATTCAGGTGGAATTAAACGCAGACACAAAACAATTAATCGAGGACCTTTTACTGGAACGTGATGAGCTTTACACAGAGGTGTCACGTTTGCGAAATTCCGATGCCGGGGCGCTCGAAGAGTCAGAGCAGAGAAATCGTGAATACGAGGCCTTAATAAAGGAACAGAACAATCTTATTGTAGAAAGGGACCAGCAAATACAAAAACTAATAGATCAACTGGCCTGGTACCGCCGTAAGCTATGGAAACCCCAAAGCGAGAAATACATCCCAAAAGACCCTAATCAACGTACCATTGACTTTGACGGGCTTGATGTACTGCCGGAAGAGGAAACAGCTATTAAAGAAGCGGAAAAAGAAATTGTTACCTACGAACGTAACAAGCCTGAAAAGCCAAAGAAACAACCGGTACGCCTGCCCTTGCCCGACTTTTTGCGCAGGGAAGAAGAAATCATAGAACCTGAAGGTATTGATGAAAACTGGCAACGTATTGGAGAAGAAGTAACCGAAGTACTCGAACATAAGCCCGGTGAGTTATATGTACGCCGGATTGTCCGTCCCAAATATGTACTTAAAAAACATAAACAACAGGAAGCTGAAAACAATGGCCAGGAAGCAGTACAAACTATTAAAACAGCCTCACTGCCATTAATGCCCCTGCCACGGAGCAATGCAGGGCCAAGCCTGCTGGCAGAACTCTTACTGGGCAAATACGTGTACCACCAGCCTTTTCACCGACAGGTATCCATGTTTAAATTAACAGGCATGCATATACCGGCATCAACGGTAAACGGTTGGTTTATGGGAAGTTGCGATTTGCTTCGGGCATTATACTTCCGGTTAAAGGAAATTGTACTGTCAAGCGACTATATACAGGTAGATGAAAGCACCGTTCCGGTTATCAATAATGAAAAACATTGTGCTGTAAAAGCTTACCTCTGGATGGTGCGGTCGGTAACCGATAAGCTGGTATTTTTTCATTACGACAAAGGCTCCAGGGCCCAAAAAGTCGTCATTGATTTATTGCTTAATTACCAGGGAGCTGTGCAAACTGATGGGTACGAGGCATATTCTATCTATGAGCATAAAAAAGGCGTGTTGTTGCTTGGGTGCTGGGCCCATGCCCGCAGGAAATTTAATGAGGCCCTCAAAGAAGATAAAGCAGGTGCGGAATACGCATTGGAACAAATCGGCCTGCTCTATAAAGTAGAAGCCATGGCCACCGACCAGCAAATGAATTACCAGGAAAGGGCCGATTTAAGAAAAAGGCTGGCATACCCTATATTGTGCGCCTTTGAAAAATGGATCGTGAACTATTTTCCCAAAGTAATGCCAAAGGGGCGAATGGGTAAAGCACTGAGTTACACCTATGCATTGTTCCACCGTTTGTCACGATATCATTTAGACGGCAGGTACCAGATAGACAATAACCTGGCAGAAAATGCCATACGCCCACTTGCCCTGGGAAGGAAAAACTATCTTTTCTGTGGTAACCACGATGCGGCAGAAAATGCAGCCATCATGTATTCATTGCTTGGTTGTTGTAAAACAAATGATGTGAACCCTCGCCAGTGGCTAACCGATGTGTTAACAAGGATCCCGAAATATAATAACGATTACAGCTTAGACCTTGCAGATCTGCTGCCTCATAACTGGAACCGGAACGAAGTGGAGCTCATGACCTAGTCTAAGGCTAGGGAATAAAAAAATCCAGGAACTACAATAAATTCTAACAAACTCCGAAAGTTTTGGATTTTTCTATAAAACCGGAACAAACCAATTAAAAATAGCAGGTTGTCTCTTCGCCCAAGGCAAAATTAACCCTGAAATGCAGGAAAAACAATATGGTCATGCCCGTTTACATACGAATTATACATGCTCGTAAATCTTTAAACGGTGTAATGTTTAGGGAAATGTTGAATATTTATGGTGAGTTTTTCAATAATTAATACTATGAATAAAATTAAAAAGCTCCTGCCAAACCAATGACAGGAGCAAT
>JBNLCS010000351.1:0-7394 GCA_050303935.1 Bacteroidales bacterium | reverse complement strand
AACACCATTCAAATGTTCGGGCAAAAATATATGATTTTAAGATATTTTCTGTAGATGACATAATTGGCCATTTGGTAAAAAACTGGCAATCAACTTTGTAGTGTTTTATTATCTAATTAATTTATAATCAGTTTAAACAGTTTTTCTATTAAAAACAGGGAGAAACACAAATATTTAATTTTTTGGGCAATCGTTTGTATATATTTTATTTATATTTATACTAAATAAGCATAACCTAAGGTTTGAATCAGTTTTATGGCCTTTAAGGTTATCAACTATAAAAAATATTACTATGAAAATAGGTGTTTTAAAAGAACCTGATTTTGAAAATCGTGTAGCTTTAATACCGGATACGGTTAAATCGCTGGTTGATATGGGACATGAGGTTAGTGTTGAAAATAATGCCGGTGAAAGATCTTTCTTAAGCGATGTTTTGTTTCAGGAAGCAGGTGCAAATATTTTTAGCAGAAATGAAATATTTAACAGTTGTGATATGGTGGTGTCAATTAATCCACCGGATAACAAAGATATTGAAGGTTTTAAAAAGGGAATGATTTTGATTTCGGTGCTAAACCCTTTTACTAATATGGAGTTAATACATAATATTGCTAACAGTGGTGTATCAGCTTTTAGCCTGGATTTTCTACCAAGAACTACAAGGGCCCAAGCCATGGATATCTTATCCTCAATGGCAACGGTAGCAGGATATAAAGCAGTATTATCGGCAGCTATGGCGCTACCAAAATTTTTTCCCATGTTCATGTCAGCGGCAGGAACTATAAAACCTGCAAAGGTTTTAATCCTGGGCGCAGGGGTTGCCGGGTTGCAGGCTATTTCCATTGCACGCAAATTAGGGGCCGTAGTAGAGGTATTTGATGTAAGGACTGCTGTTAAAGAAGAAGTACAGAGTTTGGGTGGTAGGTTTGTGGAAGTTGAAGGGGCAATTGATGATAAAAGTGCAGGTGGATACGCGGTAGAGCAAAGTGAAGAATTCAAACAAAAACAAGCACAAGCTATTCATGACCATGCTGCCAAATCCAATGTAGTGATTTGCACTGCCCAGATTCCTGGTAAAAAAGCACCGCTTTTGGTTAAAAAAGAAACGGTGGCAAAAATGGTCCCCGGATCAGTAATCGTTGACCTGGCTGCTTCAACAGGGGGTAACTGCGAATTAACACAAAATGGTAAAACGATCGCTGAACATGGTGTCACCATCATCGGAAAATCAGATTTCCCGTCTGACATGCCTATGGACTCTAGTCAGATGTTTAGTAAAAATGTTTTCAATTTTATCAAACTCTTCCTTGATGAAAATAATTCATTGAAAATTGATTTGGAAGATGATATTATACAAGGGACTTGTATTTGCCATAATCAGGAAATTGTAAATGAACGAATTAAAAATTTAGTATAATGAAACAAGTATTCATGTTTTTAAGCGAAAACAAAGATGCAATTTTTATTATTGTTTTATCTGTTTATCTGGGTATTGAAGTTATTTCCAACGTACCATCAGTTTTACATACGCCACTTATGTCAGGGGCCAATGCGGTAAGCGGGGTAATTATTATTGGAGGGATTATTTTGGTCGGGCATGCCGATTTGTCAAGTATTTCATTAAACCTCGTGCTGGGCATGCTGGCAGTATTATTTGGTACCCTAAATGTAGCCGGAGGTTTTGTGGTTACTGATCGAATGCTGGAAATGTTTCGCAAGAAAAAAAAAGCTAAATCTTAAACATAGTAAAACATGAGCACAATAAATATTGCATACGACCAAATTATACTTGAATACAGTTATCTACTAGCTGCTATCTTATTTGTTATCGGGCTTAAAAGGTTGAGCCATCCTGAGACAGCCCGAAAAGGAAACTTAATTGCCGGACTGGGGATGTTGCTGGCTATGATTACCACAGCAATTCTGCACAAAGCAGGAGGCAATACTATTCCACTTGCAAACCTTATTTTAATAATTATTTTGGTTGGAATAGGAACTATTGTAGGAACTATTGTTGCCCGCAAGGTTAAAATGACAGCTATGCCACAGCTTGTTTCGGTGTACAATGCAACGGGAGGTGCAGCATCGGCACTTGTGGCTTTGGTCGAGTATTCCAACCCTGATAATCAGTCAGACTTGGTAACATTATTAGGGTTAATAATAGGTTCTGTAGCTTTTTCAGGTAGTATGATAGCCTATGGGAAGCTTGATGGTAAAGTTGGGGATATCTTTGCTTCATTTATGAAATTTGTAAACCTTATTTTACTAGGGGCTATTGTTGCAATGACAGTTTATATGCTAACAGGTCATCTCAACCACGGCCAAAAACAACTATATGCCTATATATTATTTGCAGTATCATTGTTGTACGGAGTGCTGTTTGTGATGCCTATCGGTGGTGCCGATATGCCTGTTGTGATATCATTACTGAATTCATTTACAGGGATAGCTGCTGCGATGGCGGGGTTTATATATAACAATGAAGCCATGAAACTGGGGGGCATTTTTGTTGGTGCGGCAGGAATGATCCTTACTGTATTGATGTGTAAAGCAATGAACCGCTCATTATTTAATGTGATTGTTGGTGCATTTGGCGGAGGTGGTGTAGCTGGTGATAAAGAGGTAGGGGCCATCAAGGAAATATCGGTATCTGATGCAAGTGTGTTGTTAAGTTATACCAACAAAATTGTAATCGTACCCGGTTATGGGTTAGCAGTGGCCCAGGCACAACATATTTGTGCCGAAATGGTTAACTTGTTGGAGCAAAAAGGTGTGGAAGTAAAGTTTGCCATTCATCCGGTGGCTGGAAGAATGCCCGGACATATGAATGTGTTGCTGGCAGAGGCAGATGTACCGTACGAAAAACTGGTTGAAATGGATGATATTAATCCTGATTTGCCCAATACGGATGTGGTAATTGTGATTGGGGCCAATGATGTGGTAAACCCTGCTGCTGAAGATGATCCCGCAAGTCCGATTTATGGTATGCCCATTATTAAAGCACATACTGCAAAAAATATTATTGTGATGAAACGGGGTATGGGGAAGGGATATGCAGCTATTGAGAATTACTTGTTTTATGATGATAAAACCCGCATGTTGTTTGGAAATGCTAAAGATTCTATACAAAAACTGGTTACCGAGATTAAAAACTTGTAATACATAAAATCATTTCCTTTTCGCATAAGCAAGGGTGTTCAAATAGGCACCCTTGTTTTGTTTTTAAACAGTTTTTTAGCAGTTACTAATGCCCGCCAATACTTGCGTAGCACTTTTTTAGGCTGTTTAGGTAACATATCTCATCAATATAGCGTAAGATACCAAAGATTTATTAACTTAAAGGTAGTCAACCTTATGTAATGTTAATAATAATGGAAAGAGGTTTACAAACATTAATAGTTAAAATTCAGATTTTAGTCAAAGGAAAAGATGTATTGGTTAAATTATGTTAACCAATGTATTCATATAAAAGTAAAATAAATTAAAAGTTAAACTAAAAAAATATGGTTATGAAGGCAAGGACATTTAAGTTTTTATTTTTACTAGGGTTAGGGGCTGTTTTTACATTCAATTCGTATGCTCAGCCAGCAGGATTTCAACAGCATGGAAATGATTCAGGAGGAAATCCATCTGCTCAAGAGGCAACTGACTCTATTACAGTAGGTGCATCTATAAGATATGTTGTTCAACCAGATGCATCAAATACCGGTTATAATTTTGGAACTATGTCAGGTACGCTTATTTCAACTTTTGCATGGACAGTTGATGCAGCCGTAGGGATTGTTAACGGTGCCCCAGATACGGATAATGATATAACTATTACTGCTGCTGCTGGTGCTGGAAGTGGAAACATTTCTGTAACAGAATCGTTGGGAGCTTGTCCGGGAACACCAGTTACCATCCCTGTTGAAGTGATTGCAGCTCCGACTGCTGATTTTGATGTTGATAGTGTTGAGATCTGCCAGGTTGATATAGCAGATTATGATGTGGCTGTGAGTTTATCTACGTCAACAGCTGGTGGAACTATGAGGTATGCTATTAATATGAATGGTCCTTCCACAAATAATATTTATACAGCAACTATTAATGTAAATGGCAATTCCGATACATTTACCATTCCGGCTGCCGAATTTGATGATGGATTGGGTGAGTACGTAATAACATTTACGGAAATCAGTGATCATATTTCAAGAAAATCCAGTGTTGCCGGTGCAAGTCCAACATTGGCAGAACATGTTCTTACTATTAACAGAACACCATCTACTGGACCGATTTATCACGTACCTAATATGTAAAATATAAGGTAAACAGGGCATTTTGCCCTGTTTATTCTAGTTAGAATAAGAAGATAAAGAATAATATATAATAAGAAGAAAAGATGAAAAAATTAGGGATATTAAGTTTGATACTAGTTTTTAGTGCTGGGATAATGGCTCAAACAATGGAACAAAGCTCTGCTGATACAGTAACAATTGGGTCAAAAATGATCTATCAGGTTACTCCGGATCCTGTAATAGCAGCTGATGCAAATATGAACCCTTCACATTTTGATTGGAAATTTTCACAAACAGATGATACACCAATAGCTAATTCAGGTGCAGGAATAACACTTGACGAAAGTGCGGCTGGTTCTGGATATTATGCAGAAAGTACAATAAATGTTGCGTATGATGCTGCAACATATCCGGCAGGTACAACAATTAAGGTTAAAACTGCTGAGGTAACCCAACCTGCTTTTGGTACAGGGTGCACCGGTAGTGATGAGGAAATTAATGTATTTTTTGTTGAAGTACCAACTGTAGAAGTCAATGGTACGACTGGTGGAGGTTGTGGAATATCTTCATGGAATGTGCCTTTGAATGTTACAGGATATGGTCCTTATAACGTAACATTTACCGTTGAGTATAATCAAGGAGGAACCACGGTGACCCATACAGAAGCGGTTGGTGCTGTCGCTAATAAGGGTGGAAGTACACATTCATTAAATTTAACTTTAAATACTACAACGCATCTTGATCAAGGTACGGGAAGATATGATATCGTAATTACAAATATTGTAGATAGGTTTTCTGGTAAAAGTCAGGTTGCTATAGCAGGTAGTGTTGGAGCTGCAGATACTTATACCATTGGCATAAACCCAACACCAACAACAAGCCCTATTCAACATATACGTAATTTATAATAGTAAATATTTGTTATAATTAAGCTGTTTGCAAAGATATCAGGTGTGTGTGCTTAATAAAATAAGTTAAATGAACATAGGGAAAAAAATAGTAGCATTAATCATAATAATCCTGGGAACAATTTCAGCAATGGCACAGGAAATAACTAATTATCCTGTTGCTTGTGCTGGAAGTGTTGTTCGGTACGGTACTTCCGGTTTACCTGGTTCTGTTTTTGAATGGACTGTTACCGGAGGGGAGATTATAGCGAACTATAATGATTCTATTGATGTTTTATGGGGAAATACGCTTGGTACCTTTGCCATTCAGGTTATTGAACAAACACAAAATCACTGTATGGGCGATCCGTACCTGGCCACAATAAATGTAAGGACACCGTTTATAGATATTGGTGATGAGGTGAATATTTGCCACGGGGATACAAGTGGACTTGTTGTTTCAGGTGACTTTCTGGCATACAACTGGAACGGTGAAGGGATTTCAGGTTCAACATATGAAGTGTCGGAATCAGGGACTGTTTGGGTAGAAGTGATGGATGAAAATGAATGTCTTAACAGAGATTCTGTGGAAGTGAAAATGCATTTTCCCCCGAATGTTAATTTAGGTAATGATACTACATTATGCGGGGATGAATACCTCACCCTTGATGCCGGGACAGGTGGTATCCGGTACGAATGGTCAACCGGAAATACTACCCCCGTTATAAATGTTGATCCTGGCGAACAAACGTATGTAGTTCAAGTGTTCAACGAATTTGGTTGTTTAACCATTGACTCGATAAGCATTTTAAAATGTATGGACCGTGATTTGATAAAGGCTGCCATTCCAACTGCTTTTACTCCTTACCAGGTAGATGGGAACAACGACCTTTTTATTATCCGGGGCATAGAAAAATATCCGCAGGCAGAAGTGGAAGTTTTTGATCGTTGGGGCAGAAGGATTTTCAAATCTGAACCAGGTTATCCCGATCCATGGGACGGAAGGTATAATGGAGAAGAACTTCCAATGGATTCATATTACTATGTTATTGACCTGAAAGAAGGAATTGAACCTATCGCAGGTAGTGTTTCAATTGTAAAATAACATGTATATTTTGAAAATTATTCCCAAAAAGTAATCAAAAGGTATTTCAATTCAAATTTTAGTATTAGGAATGATAGGTTGATTGATTAATGATGTCACCTTTAGACTCAAAATTAAGCCGCATTATTGGCTTTGCCGAGCTTTAGTTCATGCAATTCTTTTCATTTTTGCATGAATGAGCGATGGGATGTGGGTTGCAATGCGGAAAATCCCGATTTAGAGATACCCAATTTGGGGAATGTAATGAACCCAAGTTTGAGGTATATCTTAATCGTCAGAAAAATTAGTGAATTTTTTGGGTTAATGCTTGTTCCTACAATTTTTACGATGTTAATTATTCAAATGAAAATATTTTTTCACTAAAATTAACGAGATAAAGTTTTTCACTTGCCCTGGTGAATGCCGTGTATAACCAACGTAAGTAATCTTTGTTAATCATTTCTTCATTAACAAACCCCGGATCAATAAAAACGGCTTTCCATTGTCCGCCTTGTGCTTTGTGGCATGTAACAGCATAAGCAAATTTTACCTGCAATGCATTAAAATATTCATTTTCACGAACTTTTTTAAATTGGTTTCGTTTTCCTTTCACATCCTGGTAATCTTCCAGAATAGTAGTAAAAAGTCTTTTGTTTTCATCCATCGATAATGCAGGGGATTCTGTATTTAATGTATCCAGTAATATTTTTGTTCTTACTTCATACCCTTCGTAATCAGGAAAGCTAAGTGTCACATCAGCAAAACGTGAATCATATAATTCTTCCCAAGTGTGTATTTTCATTACTTCAGCTATGTCACCATTGGCTATAAAATTTAAGTCTTCATCTTTCCTGTCTATCCAGAAATAATTGTTTTTCACTACCATTATAAAATCACCTGTGCATAATTCTTCATCGCGCCAAAGTACATTTCTCCTGATCCCTTCGTTATATTTATTTGCCCGTTTATTTGACCGGTTAACAATAATAGTGTTTTGCATTCCATACGTTTCGTAACATTCGGTAATTGCATCAATTAATTCACCTCCATGTATCTTAATAATGTCTTTATATGGTTGTATTGAAAAAACAGGTAGTTTGTTATCATTTTGTCGAATCGATTTTCTTATCCGGGTCGCATTTTCAAGAATAC
>JBNLCS010000350.1:0-4320 GCA_050303935.1 Bacteroidales bacterium | reverse complement strand
TCCCATGTATATACCGGCATGCGTAATTAAATGGGTGGTTTTATAACTTTTTATATAAAATAACAAGTCACCACGTTTAAGTTTTTCAAAATCTGTTATTATTTCCCCATAACGTGCCTGCTCCTCTGAATTATGTGGAATTTGAATGCCTTGTCCTTTAAATACAGCATAAATCAAACCTGAGCAGTCCAGGCATTTTTTCGTGGTACCGCCCATGCAATGTGGGGTACCCAAAAAACTTTCTGCCGATGAAATAAATTTTTCAACAGTTAGTTTTTCCAAATTAAGCTTATAATTATAACCTGCAGATTCGAAGGTTTTTAGTTTTTCAATAACTTCCCTTTCAGTTTGAAACTTTTTATAAACAGGTTCTAATCCATTTGTTTCAGCATTATGAATAAACAAATACAAAAAAAACGCAAAAACAATTAAAACGGTTTTCATACTTCATTCGCATTATCACCTGTTATGCAAACGACAAAACAAACCTGTTATTATCTGCTCTTTAAATAATTATAATCTTTTTCCATGCAATACAGCCAGGAATAAAAATAAACACTATCCACCAATATATTCAAGAACTTCTAAAACTATTTTAACAAGTTCTTCCATATGTTGTAGGCTATAATCACCTGGTGATAAACGAAGTACCTCATCAGAACTACCAAATAAAAGTTCGGTATAAGAAAATGTTGAAAAACCAAAACTATCTCTTGCAACAATACATGGATACCCTTCTGCAATAAAAGATTTGTTAAGTCGCGAGAGAAACATCTCTTTTCTTTCTCCATTTATACGTGTTAGAACAAAAGGAATCCCTAAACTTCCATTTCGTTTCCATACTTCGTGGTCAGGATGATTGGTGAGAGCAGGGTGAATTACGGGTTCCTTGATATTCTCCGCGAGGGTGCGTGCCAGTAAATTAGCATTATTTAAAATTCTTTGACATCTTGGTTCAACAGCATCCCATGAAAAATCCACCCGATTAAGCAAAATAGCATCAAGTAAGGTTGTCTCAACTCCAACTACCTGCCTGGAACAACAGAGTTCTTGCAAAACCTGTTGATGCGAAGAAGTATCACTGGAATACAACGTAATTGCGCCACCGGTGGCTGTTTCCTGTCCTTCCATGTGCAACTTTTGCAAGCTCGACCAGGTAATGATATGAAAATTATGAGGTAAGCGGAATGATGGCAATATATTAGCCACCTGAAAAGCAGTTCCGAAAAGGCTTATATCAAGAATCAAATAAAAGGGCGCTTTCCATGTAAATTTTTCGATCACATTGAATATTGCTTTTAAATCAACAACCGGCAAATCTTTTGGTGAATTTATAATTCCTATGGTTTCCCGCGTTACTTCACTTCCTTTAACTGCATTTGCTATAGGTTCAAGCAACATTGCCATGGTGTTTCCGGAAATCGCAGCAGAGATTAATGCTTTCGTGTCCCTCTCGCACAAGTATCCAACCGACAATGCACAACGGGTTACCCTTTCTATAAGTTGTTGCACTTCAAAATAACTGCTTGCACCAGCTATAATACATCTTTTGTCCATTGATAAATTTGCCTGATAAGCTAAAAAGTGAAGTATCGTCCGCATGGCGCCCATTCCACTTGATACCAAAAGGCTACTTTGCGTACAGGCTATTTCATTTGCATTAAAGAGAGGTAAACTCAATTTATTTATTCGAGTTTCGATGGATTGAACAAGGGAATTATGCGTTTCTTCACCGTGTTCTTTTACCAATTCTCCGTTCCAAAAAGTATAATCCACCCATCTACCCATTGTACGAATATCCATAGCTGTTAACGGATTTTGGCCATTATCGCGCGACTCGCAATGAAAACTTAGGTTCTGAATAGTGGAATGCCAGGGACTTGACACTCCCTTATTTTCTGATATTTGCAAGCCGGTCTTTTTAAAATATTGTTTTAACCCCGACCATTTGAGCAACAGATCACTCCTGGAACAATTATATTCCATTAATACAGGTATATTGGACCTATTCACGTGCTCAAAAGGTATCCCGCTAAACCAAAGAATTAGTATCCAGTTTGTTAATGAATCAATATTGCTTCCAAGTTTTCGAACATCTTCCAAGGCGGTAGTTAATTCCTGCTGCATTAATCCTATGCCATAATTCCGAAAAACTAATGCCGCTGCTTTAGATGGCAGTCTATTATCCAACCTATATATTCCGGCCAGGATAACGTTTGTTGCTTCAGTGGGCCCTGCTAAAAAATCTATTTCATTCCATGGACTTGATGCCTCGATAATGATAAAAGATGGTGCAGAAGAACTTAAGTGATGACTGTTTGATTTAAGAAAAGAATGTCGGAAATTCGTATGGTCTTTGAAGTCATCTTCATGAAGGAAGCACGCTAATTCACAATTAGGTTGATCAATTGTCCAATCAATCTCTAGCTGGTTTGAAAAAGCAAAAGTATTTTTTTTAAGGGCCCACTGGAATGATTTCGAAAGGTTAGGTGATGCCAGTATCACATTGGACCTGTCACTTTTTTGTAATTCTGTACGTTTCTGGGCCAGAACAGCAATCAGATCATGCATCAATGCTTCTACAGAACGGAACAGGAGAGAATGCGCCCCTCCTACATTATCAGCTATAGCCTGTTCTGCAATGTTTGGGTTTATCCGTTCCCGCTCATACGAGGTACTATATCCATCTCCCTGAAATGGCCCTTGTTGTGACATATCAGACCATTCGGATGTTGGAGACAACCAAGCTTCGCTATGGGCGGCACAAGCTATAATTTTTTTCCATTCCAGGATTTCATAATCTGAACAAGGCACTCCTGTTAATTTTTCCATGGTTATTACCGCCAGGTCCATCACTTCCCGGTTAACAATATTTATTGAAACAACTTCTGAAAGCAGTTTATGGATATCTGCAACCAAAGTAGCCCTGCATTTATTATGTTGCTGTAAACCACGTATCATGCATGATATTTTATAACCAGGAATTCCGGGCAGCTTCTTCATCTTTGAAAACACGTGGTTCTGTACCCCATCTATCCCGATGCATTTTAAGTACTGTTTCTGTGATTTCTTCTTCAACATAACTTATATTTACACCTTTATCATAATATCTTCTTTTCGTTACGCTTTCTCGCGGTTGAAATTTAGATGGGTATTTATTTTCTGATTCTTCCCACTTTACTCCATTGGCATGATAACCAATAACAGCTAATTTACGGTTAGTGCCAGAACCAATAAAGGCTGCATGGCTCTCGTTGTTGATAAAATACCGTCCCCTAAAGGTTGAACTTTTACTATTTTGAAAACTTTTGAAATATTTTAATAAGTGTTTGGCCACTTGACAAAACCTCTCTGCAATTTTCGCTTTATTCAGTGTTGGTGGACTTTGGTAGGTAAGAAGAATTTTGTTATAGAGTTCCGGACGGAAACTTGCCTGAACAAATTTGGCAAGGGCCGGATAACGATTAATATTGGGATAAGCCGCGATCAGGGCAGCTGCTTTTCCCCTAAGCTGTCCATTAATAGTATCATATATAGGATTAATATAATTATCGCGGCAGATTTTTTTTACATCTGTCAACAAAGTTTCAGGCTTTGCTTTAGTTGGTATAGAAGGAATTGAACCAACGGCAATCCCAGCCATTGATATCGCGAATGCTGCAGTACCACCGGTTGCAAAAGCTGCTGCTGCCCATATTGTATTTCCTAATAAAGCTAGCATAAATTTAGCCATGTCGCCACTATTCAGGTCTGCAATAAGTTTTAAAAGTTCGTCATCCATAAAATCCCCTATACCATCTTTGGCCGCTTCCTTCCAATTGATTAGTATATCCCGCATATCTTGTTCAAGGTTTGTAACATCGGCCTTCCCTCCCTGGTCTACTGTCCCTTTTGATCCAGTTTGTCCTTTTGTTTGTTGTGTTTGGCCAGGAGATTGGTATTTTGTAATAATGGTATTGAAATTATCTTCAATATCTTTTGATGTTTGAAATTCTTTCCACCCAAATAAAAGTGTGCCTTTTGTAAGGCTTTCACTTGCATTTCCCCCCTCACTGCCTAAGTTGTATACATATACAAAATTACCCATGTCACTAGTAAAAGGGCCAACAATAAAAGTATTATTAGATAATCCAACACTAATAAGGTCCTTTTTTTCAACTCTATCAATAATATCACCAGCTATTAGACCCCCGGAATTAAACCTTGATATAGCAGATTGCACGAAACGTGGTTCCGAATCATAGGTAACTGTAATATTACCTATTTTTTTAGGTTCTTCATTATCAGGTTCTCTTTGTAGATTTTGAGATGAATTTTGTT
>JBNLCS010000349.1:0-4442 GCA_050303935.1 Bacteroidales bacterium | reverse complement strand
CCATTGCTACTGTGACGGGGCCTGATCCAATAGAAATTGAAACCATTGTACAAGATATTACCTGCAATGGATATGCTGATGGTTCTGTTTCCACAACTGTTTACGGAGGTATAAAACCTTACTCTTATAAATGGAAACATGGAGAGTTAACCAAAGATATCTCATCACTATCAGCAGGCACATATTATTTAACCGTAACTGACTCAAACAGGTGCTCATTAGAAACAACAGTTGAAATAGCAGAACCTGACTCGCTAAATATTGAATTGAAAAAAGAAGATGTGACATGTGGAGGAGTCCCAGATGGTTCAATTAGCATTAAAGCTACCGGAGGATCACTTCCATATAAATATTTGTGGAACACAGGAGATACCGGTCAGCATATTACTAATATTGGAGGAGGTATTTTCGAATGCACAATTTATGATTTAAATGGATGTACAAAACATAGGCAAATAGAAGTTTTTGAACCGAATAGTATCGTTATATCTCCAAACGTTACCAACCCAACCTGTAATGAAAATAATGATGGGGCTATTGAAGTGTCTGTTTCAGGAGGTGTTGCACCGTATGAGTACTCTTGGTCAAATGGGAATAATACTGAAAGCCTGGTTAATATTCACAACGGGGAATATATCATAAAAGTGACTGACAGCACCAATTGTGAAAATCAGCTGACCATTAAATTAGATGCACTAAATAAAACAGAAATTACAGGGACTTTAAGCTATTCAAAGGGTAATGTTAAAAAAGGAGATGCTAATGTTATACTATTTGATGGTACAAAAATTCCATATACTGAAATTAAAAGAGCTCAAATTGATAGTAACGGCAAATTTATTTTTACTGATTTGATATCAGGGCAATATATCGTTTATGCTAGTCTGATCGATCATTCTGACCAAGAATATAAAGGTATAATGAAAAGTTATTATCAGCAAACCTATAAATGGAAAGATGCTGATTTGCTGGAATTAAGTTGCGGACAATCATTGACCATTAACCTTAACATGTACGAAAATCCTTCCGCAACCAACAAGAATGGTAAAGCATCAGGAAAAATTAATTGCAATATTGATACTGTATTATTTGGAGGGCAATACGGTTTAAATACCATAGTGATTACAGCTGACCAATGGACGAAAGAACCCACATATTTCACTGATACTGATAGCCTTGGAAAGTATAGTTTTGATCATTTAGCTCCCGGCGATTACTATTTATACATAGACATTCCAGGAATAGAACAAAAAACAACTTATGAATTTACTATTAATGAAACATTAACGGAATATACAGATCTTGATTTTAATGTAGACCTCCTCTCAGGATTTGATATCATAGCAATAAATGATATTACAGTAGTTACCAATATCATGAAAAACAAAGATTATATAGAAATATTTCCGAATCCAGCTTATGACAACGTCAATATAGCATTCTCAGAAAAAAAGGAAGTACTAGAAATATCGTTATTCTCTCAAAATGGGATTAAAGTCAAATCTGTTTCACTTAATAATTTTTCAGA
This sequence comes from Bacteroidales bacterium, assembly GCA_050303935.1. Taxonomy (GTDB): domain Bacteria; phylum Bacteroidota; class Bacteroidia; order Bacteroidales; family JBNLCS01; genus JBNLCS01. The sequence continues at coordinate 2,914 of JBNLCS010000349.1, read as the reverse complement.
AAAAGAATATGTTTTTGATATTTCAGAAATTCCACAAGGGAATTATTTACTTATGATTTCAGCAGATAATCATATAGAGTATAAAAAGGTAGTTATAAAATGAACTACTCAAAACAAGCTACAGAGCATCACAATCGAAATTAATTCCATTAACAATGAAATCATCGGAATATAAAACTCATTTATCGCAATACAACCGAGCTATCCGGATTCGTATTCCTTAGGATCATTATATCGCTTCGCTTAATTCGTTCAAAATACAGATTCTAGTACAGTATACGTTTTTGAAATTCGATTTTACGAATACCGTTTACTCAAAATACCCTTTCATCCTTTCAAAAAAGTTTTTATCCCCACTTCCTGATTGCGGTATAAGGTTTTCGGCACCATCCAGTTTCTCAAAAACTTTTTGTTCTTCTTTGGTAAGCTTTTTTGGTATCCACACATGAATATTTACCAGCAAATCCCCTTTACCATACCCCTGTACTTCAGGAAGGCCTTTACCGCGTAAACGAAGTATTTTTCCAGGTTGTGTACCACTGTCAATTTTAATTTTCACCTTACCTTCCACTGTTGGGACCTCAACAGTAGAACCCAAAACGGCCTGGGGAATAGTTAATGAAAGATTATAAATAAGATCGTTTCCATCGCGTATAAGTTCCGGGTGTTTTTCTTCTTCAACTAAAACAAGAAGGTCACCGTTTACCCCACCTCTTCTGGCAGCATTTCCCTTACCTCCAACAGATAATTGCATGCCTTCTGCTACACCGGCAGGAATATTAATCTTTATTACTTCCTCCTCTTTAACGATCCCTTCACCATAGCAACTGTTACATTTATTAGTGATAGTTTTTCCATCACCACCACAACTCGGACAAACCGACGATGTTTGCATTTGTCCTAAAAAAGTATTGGTAACACGGGTTACGTGTCCCGTTCCATGACATGCAGAGCAGGTAGACATGCTACTCCCATCTTTAGCGCCCGTTCCACTACATGATTTACACGAAACATATTTTTTAACCTTTATTTTCTTTTCAACACCTTTGGCTATCTCTTCCAGATTAAGCTTAACCTTCACACGGAGGTTTGATCCTTTATTAACCCTTTGTCCACGGCTTCTGCGACTACCTCCAAAACCGAACCCTCCAAAAGCATCACCAAAAATATCTCCAAAACTACTGAAAATATCTTCCATTGTCATACCATGACCGCCAAAACCACTGGCACCTCCCATACCTGCATGACCAAATTGGTCGTAACGGTTCCTCTTCTGATCATCGCTCAAAACTTCATAGGCTTCCGCTGCTTCTTTAAACTTTTCTTCAGCTTCATGGTCATCCGGGTTCTTATCCGGATGGTATTTAATGGCCATTTTCCGATAAGCCTTCTTTATCTCATCCTTGCTTGCCCCTTTTGAAACACCAAGTACCTCGTAGTAATCTCTTTTTGCCATAATGTTTTATTTCTTCTTTTATTCCCCAACCACCACTTTAGGATATCTTATTATCTTTTCATTTAAATAATATCCTTTTTCAACAACATCCACTACTTTACCTTTCAGCTCTTCTTTAGGAGCAGGTATTTTTGTAACCGCTTCATGAATATCCATATCAAATGCCTTTTCTTTCGCTTCAATTTCCTTTACTCCCTGCTGTTTTAAAATATCCCCCAATTTATTATAAATAAGCACAACACCGTCTTTAACAGCCTTTACATCCTTCACTTCTTCCATATGTGAAAGGCCGCGTTCAAAATCATCAACAATGGGCAACAATTTTTTAATTATTTCTTCCGAAGCTGTCTTCGTTAGTTCAATCTTTTCCTTCAGCGTCCTTTTTCTATAGTTATCAAATTCTGCCGACAATCTGATATATTTATCTTTATATTCATTTACCTGTTCTTCAGGTGATGGTTCTTCTTCCTGATCTACTTCCTCCTTTTTCTCTTTTTCTTCCTCTGCTTTCTGATCATCAACTTCCTCATTCTTTGGTTTATTTTTCTTTTTCTCCTGAACCTCCTGTGCAGTTGTTTCTTTTATCTCTTCATTCTTATTTTTATCTGCAGCTTTTTTCTTTGCCATACCAAACTATTATTTAAAATAACTTATACTCAAATGATTTTGTGTTTTGGGGAGACAAAAATACTGCCATTATTTTAAAGAAAGACAAATTGACAGATTTTTTTTATTTCTAGGAAACAAATTAATATTTTGTCAGTTTAACCTGGCCTGACAGCAATGGTTTGTCAGTTTTTAATGAACAAGATAATTTTTTAATTCCATACCCAATTGTTCACCTCTTAAATCCTTTTTAAGAATTACACCATTACTGTCAATTAGAAAATTAGAGGGGATAGACTGAACACCATACATAGCAACAGGAACAGAATACCACTCTTTTAAATCACTTACATGGTATTCCCATTCGAGCCCATCATCTTCAATGGCTTTAATCCATTCATCTTTATTCTTATCAAGGGAAACACTAAAAATAGCAAAACCATCCCCCTTGGTAAATCCCTCATTCTTATATAGATGATAATATTTTACAACGTTCGGATTTTCCCTGCGACATGGAGGGCACCACGAAGCCCAAAAGTCAATTAAAACCATTTTACCCTTGAGTTCAGACAATGACAGCAATTCACCTTCAGGGTTCTTGTAACTAATTTCGGGAGCTTTGTTGCCAATTAAGGTCCCAATCTGAATTTCTTTTTTTTCTGCATTCCCCTGATCTTTATTTCCGTTACTATTACTTCCGCAAGCGCATAATAACAAAAAAACAAAAAATTTACTTATTAATTTTACCATAACTATTTTTTATGACCTTATAATGTTTGCCCCAATATTATTTAACCTTGCATCAATATTTTGATATCCCCTGTCAATTTGTTCAATGTTATGAATTGTACT
>JBNLCS010000348.1:0-3335 GCA_050303935.1 Bacteroidales bacterium | reverse complement strand
ATTGTTACATAAATTCAGCAATATATATTATTTCTAATAAAAAAATTACACAATGAAAAAAGATAAAAAGTATTTTAACATAATATTTATAAATTTCATTTTTCTTTTCAATTATGTTAATGGTCAGGTGATTTCTGAGGTGAGTTATTTTGCTCCATCACCAAATGCATCTAGTCTAATTAAAACTGTTAATATACCAGTTGATAATTCCACTGGTGTTGCCAATTTGAGTATTCCAATGTATACAATTAATGTTGGAGCATATAAAATGCCAGTTTCTTTAAATTATCATGCATCTGGTATACGTATTCAGGAATATGCCTCTTGGGTAGGTTTAGGTTGGCAATTATCAGCTGGTGGAATGATAACAAGGGTTGTTAAAGGATTACCTGATGATGATGAAAATGGGATTTGCGGTACCAATAATATAGGAAATAAGTTATATGAAAGTTATACAAATGATTATTTCAAGAAAATTAATAACAATGAATGGGATGCAGAACCCGATTTCTTTTATTATAGTATTCCAGGTATGAATGGGAAGTTTTTCTTTACAAATAATAAAGAAATTGTTCAGATGCCTTATAATAATTTAATAATAACTCCTTTTTTTAGTTCCGGGAAAATGGATTATTTTAAAATTATTGATACTAATGGCAATATTTATTGGTTTGGTAGTTACGAACAAGCAAAAGAAACTACATCATCAAAGTTGAAAAAAGACAGTGATGATAAAACAAAAACTTATACTTCTACTTGGCATTTAACAAAAATTGAAATAGGAAATTCCTCTAAAGAAATAACTTTCAATTATATTAAAGGAAGTGAAATTAATATGGAATATGAAAGATATGTAATGTCAGTTACACCTCGTATCTGTAGTGGAACATGTGAAGATTTAGAATGTGAAGATTTAACAAATGAAATATCTGTTGAACCTTCCTATCTTTTTGAAATATCATTTAACGCCGGGTCTGTTAGTTTTATCTCTCAACAGATCAGAAGTGATTTACTTGGGGGAAACGTATTAAAATATGTAATAATATATGGTCAGAACAATGAACAAAAAAGATATGTTTTTAATTACAGATATTTTAACGATTTTAATGGACAGTCAAATGCTCGTTTATGCTTAGATAGGCTAGAAGAGATGTCAGGAAATATAAACATTCCTCCATACAAGTTTTATTATAATGAAGATATAAATCTGCCTCCACGTAATTCTGTAAGTTTTGATCATTGGGGATATTTTAATAAAAACACCTCAGAATCTTGTATATATTCACAATTTGACAGGTCTCCAGATTTTGATAGAACAAAAGCTAATGTACTCAAGAAAATTGAATTACCAACAGGTGGATATAAAGAATTAGAATATGAATTAAATGATTATGGTGAAAACTTGGATGCAGGTGGATTGAGAATTAAGAGAATAAAAATATATGATGGAAATAAATCATATACAACAACTTATAAATATTTGATAGAGGGTACAGAAAATACAAGTGGAGAGTTGTTTGATGAGCCAAAATATAGTATTTCATTTTATGTGTACTGGTGTATTCCATATTCCATAAACGGTATACCAGCTGGTTGTATTCCGAAAACATTATTAGGTACAATATATCAGACAATTAGCTTAAATGATATTTCTGATTTTGGAAGTAATCATGTTAGATATAATACGGTTTCTGTTGAAAAAGAAGGGTATGGAAGAGAACAATATAAATATACAAGCTTTACTGACAGGCCTGATATTTTTAATGAATTGTTTGATCATGAAGGTGATGCGGTAAGTAATCCTGAAAACTATTCGAGTAGCAGTTTTGTTCCAAATACCTCCAAGTTCTGGGAACGTGGTTTGATAAAAGAATTGAAGCAATATGACGAACATGATAACTTGATTAGAAAATTAAGTTATCAGTATAACTACGATATTATAAGCTATCAAACTCCTTCAATGTTTGGGATCAAACCATTTGCGAAATATATGAGTAACGGGGATACATATTTTTATGGGGGAAGATATTCATTAATTTCTGAAAATGTTGGATTGTATTCTGTGACAGAACTAATATATGACCCCTCCAATCCAGGAAATAATAATTATTCATTTAGCAACACGAAATATTATTATTATAACGATTATGGTCAATTGCAAGAATTAAAAGATGAGCAAAGCGATGGATCAACTTTTATTAAAGAATATATTTATCCACAAGATTTTAATATAGAAACTATAGGTTGGGAAAACGAAGCGGGGAACATTATTCCATTACAAAAGTCAAAAAATATCCATGTACCTATATTGGAGAAAACGAGGTCTGTAGGGACTGACAATGTATCAAAAGTAATCGATGCAACCTATTATAAATATTCCACCAACCAGTTGAACAAACCCTCGGAAATATACAAATATGAAAATACGGCTTCGTTGGGTAACATTTCAATGAATGACATTTTAGAAAGTGATTTTCATTATTATTCTAAGCAATATATTTTTGGTGGTGAAAGTTGCAGCGAATACCATCAGGGGCCGGCATGTATTTTTGAAACTGACAATAACATATTTGAAGGGGCCGATTTGGAGGTTTATTATGATATCAAAGTTCTTTGTTTCGGGAGTGATGTTTTCGAATTATACATTGATCCATGGTACCTTGGAAACAATGGTTTTCTTATTACCAATACAAACTATCCCAATGGTTTTACATCATTTAATAAAACAATCACCAAGAATGTAACTGATGGTTTTATAGCCCCTTCTATGGAAATAATGAAATATGGGGCTAACACTGCGTCAGTGGCGAACATATTCGAAAGGGTAACCTCCAGAACCTACGACCTGACAATCCCAAATTATTTCAAGAAAAAAGTTGAATATAAATATGATAGCTATGGCAACGTGGTACAGGAGCAAAATACAAACGATATCCCGGTTTCATACTTTTGGGCATATAATGGGGCTTACCCGGTTGTCAAAGCTGTTAATACAACGTCCTCGGAATTGAACGGCGCTGCGTATTACGCATATACGGGCTCCGACATGGAGGATGTGACAGAGCCTTCGAAATATACCAGCCAGTTAACGGATCTCAGAAATTTTAGCAATTACATAAGGGGTACATTGCCCAATGCACAGGTTTATATATATACATATAAACCGCTGGTGGGAATGACATCTGAAACAGGCCCAAATGGCAAGACAACTTTTTATGAATATGATGATTTTGGCCGTCTAGAATATATTAAAGACAATGATCTCAATATTATTGACCAATATAATTATCATTATCAAAACCAATAATTAACCTGTAAACAAAGAAAAAATGAAG
>JBNLCS010000347.1:0-2835 GCA_050303935.1 Bacteroidales bacterium | reverse complement strand
TAGTGGTTCAACTGTGACTTTACCATTGGTATTGAACCGTAAAATATTTAACCCTCCCATGGCCGCTGCAAACTGGTCTTGCTTTCCAATGGGTTCTTTTAATATTTCTATTTCCATGTGGCAAGCCTCTTCAGCTATTTCTTCCTTTGAAGCATATTTGCGTGTAGCGGCATGCAGGTTATGAAGCAAGCCCACGGTGAAAGCAGAAGAAGACCCCATGCCGGTACCTGAAGGAATGTCGGCTATTGAACTTACTTCAAAACCACCTGGGATATTATACTTGCGTAATGCTTCTTTTACAATAGGATGTTTCAGGTCGTCAATATGACTCACGGTTTCGGTTATGGAATATTTTGCCCTTATTTTATCTCTTTCAAAGAATTTATGTGAGGAGATGTACATGTATTTGTTAATAGATGTGCTTAATACTGCTCCCGGAAACCGGCTGTAAAATTCTTTCAGGTCGGAGCCACCACCTACAAAGCTTATTCTAAAAGGTGTTCTTGTTATGATCATTTTTAATTGTTTATTACAATATCGGCAAATTTAACCAGTTTTTCAACCAATACATATTCATCATTTGTCCTAGCGGTGATTAATTTTTCAATATAATCATCATTTTTACCCCGCCAATAATAATAATTATACATTCTTTCTTTCCACCTGCTGGTTTCTGCATGCATATGCAATTTTATATGCGATTTGTTTCTTAATTTTTTACTTCCCAGGGCAACTACCCCTTCAATCAATACAATTTCATGTCCTTTACTATTGTAAGTAAGTTCGGTTTCGGGATCATTTTCACGGGTAATATATTTTTTAATTTTCAATGATTCCCCTTTAAGCAGTTTTTCAATATCACTTTCAATTTTCTCCAACTGAAACCTGTCATATACATTAAAGTTTTCTTTTCTTTTTTCTTTAGGAAGAAGCCAGTTATCAAGTTTAATATGCAATACCTTTTTCCCTAATTTATATTTTAGGTAAGAAGCCAATGTTGTTTTCCCACTTCGTGTATTTCCTCCGATAGCTATAATTGCAGGGTTTTCAGTAATTTTGGAAAGTTTATCCTGAATTTCTTTTACTATTTTTTTAAAGGGCTCATCAACGATAAAATCAGTGGCTTCCTTCAAGTTCTCAAAAATATAATCAGGTTCTAAAGTTAATTTTTTCAGGGCATGGCCGCCGCGTACACCAATGGTCATGCAACCGGCCCTTTTTCCAGCGACAATATCGCGCTCAGAATCACCAATCATATATGAGGTAGACAGGTCAATGTTAAAATCACGGGCTGCATCAAGCAGCATACCTGGTTTAGGTTTTCGGCATTCACAATCAATTTTATATTCGGCCCGTTCTTCGGGATACCCTTTGTCAGGATGATGCGGACAAAAATAAATGGCATCTAACTTAGCCCGTTCCTGTCCCAGTTCTGTTTCCATCTTTTTATGAATAACACTTAATTCTTCCAGTGTACATAAATTTCTGGCTATTACCGATTGGTTTGTTATAACTATGGATAGGTATTCCGATTGGTTTATTTTTTTTATGGCATTAGCGGTAAAATCGTATAATTTAAACTGATCAGGCTTATGAATAAAGCTTATTTCATGGTTAATAACCCCATCCCGGTCGAGAAAAATGGCACTTCGTTTATTCTCCATGTTCAGCCTTTCAATTTTTCCGGAAAGCAGGTCTTTTTCAACTTCTTCCAGCCTGTCATGAGTGCCCATGTCTTTCAGATATTCTGCCGTGTTGTAACCAAACATTCTTGTTTGCTTATAAATTTTGGGGAATATATCCCGGCCAAAATCTGCCTTTTTCCCTTTTTCAAGAAACTTAAAAATGGTAGATGAAAAAATGTAGGCACCGGCATTTACCATGTTGGAATAATATGCATCCCTCTCTTTATTTTTAGAAAGAATATTTGTGATCCGGCCATCGTGGCCCAGTTCAACCAAATCGCTGTCGTAAGGGTGGTTATTGGGGTGCACAACCAGTGTGCATTCACTATTCTTGTTTTGATGGAACCGTATTAACCTGTTCAAGTCCATATTGATCATTACATCACCATAAAAGACAATAAAGTCTTCGTTGAGTTGGTCTTCAATTTCTTTAACACCCCCTACAGTGCCTAAAGGTTCTTTTTCTTCAACGTATATAATGTTAACACCAAGACTTTCACCATTGCCAAAATAATCTATGATCACCTGGCCAAGGTAATTTATTAATATGATGATTTCTGTTATGTTATATTTTTTTAAAAGGTTAACCTGGTGTTCCAGCATGGGTATGCCACCTAAGGGAAGCATAGGTTTTGGTAGGTCTTTCGTATGTTGTGCAAGCCGGCTTCCTTTTCCTCCGGCCAGGATTACTGCTTTCATTCAAAATATTTTGAGGCAAAGAAAAAGAAAATATCCGGCTTGTGAAATTTTAGGCTTAAATAGGTTACTAATTTTATAGTATAGGTTTGTTTTTATATGAACCGTGTTCCTGTGTGACAGCGAAAGCTCTCTTTATTATTAGTCACAATCGTATTGCCTTTACAATTGTATGTGGTTGTCTAAAAAGTTTTTACGGATAATTAACTTTTTAGACAGCCACATAGCCAATTAAAAACACCTTTTTGTCAATGGCAGTTTATCAAATCCACTTAACAAACCCAATATCTTGTTGATGCGGCAGGTTTTTATTTTTCGGAAAGATACGAATACCAAATTTAAAAGTACCAGGTTGTTTGGGGGTAAAATTCAGTTTATATACTGCTTGCTTATCTACTTTTTTAACAAACGTAAGTTCTTGTTTATAAATAAGCTTGTTCTGACTGCCTTCCTG
>JBNLCS010000346.1:0-4330 GCA_050303935.1 Bacteroidales bacterium | reverse complement strand
GTATTCCAGTATACTTTTTTTAAGCTGCCTGGCAACAAGTTTGTTTTCTACATTTTCCAGGTCAATGCTGCATACCATCAATTTTCCTCCATTAACGTTTGCTTCAAAAAGCATGGCTAGCCGCCGGTTTAAAAACCATGTATCAATAGGCTGTATAATAGGCCTGAAACGTGGAGGAAAATATTTCAGGTTCATCACTTGTTGCTGGTTGATAAGTTGCCACCAATGCAGATCACTATAATAGTCTGTTGGAAAATTATTGAATACCGGATGTTTGTCGTTAATAAATATTCCTGTTGTGTGCGGGGGGCGCATCCTGAACCATGATGTATTCCAGAAAACAGGTTGGTAGTATTGTACTACATCTTTCCCGTTTTCAACGTTTCCCGATGCCAGCATCAATACTTTTTCTCCTTGCCGTAATTTATCGGTAGCGTTTTGATCCAGTTGGTTGGTTATGTAAATATTCGTTGGTTCAGTAGTTTTTAAAGGAACCGGAAATACCCATATATTCCATTTGTTTGAGTAGTCCAGTAGAGAAATTTCCAAGGTGAGCTTTTCAGCGTGAAGTAAATTATTTAAATTGATAACAAGGTTACCCAACGAATAACAATTTCCAGGGGGAATTTTTTCCTGATATGTATTACCTGAATCAACTACTTCATGGTTTGTAGTCAGCAACTTCCAGTTCACTGAAACATTTTTTAAGGTTTTACCACAAAAATTTGCTACTTCCATTTTAGCATCCAGTATTTCGTTATTTTGAAAAGTATATTTGGGTAACCTGACCAATGGGACTACTTCATTGCAAAATGCTCGAAATTCTTTGGCGGTAATGTATCCTTTCTCTTCCCAAAACGCATCTAAAGCACCTACCAGTGCAGTTCCCTGTCCTGAAAAATCATTCAGGCTTAATAACTGAAAGCCTGCCAGGTTTGGAGTACGCAATGTTGCCTCAATTTCCTGCTTGTAGCATGAGGCTTGTAATTTACCAGATGCCATCAGGAATTCATTAGCTTGGTCTCCCATATGGTTGTCTTGCAGCATTTCTTTAAATAGTTCAAAGTTTTTTGCTTTTAACGGACCGGTGTATTTATTAATTTCTTTAAAGTTTGGAAAAACACACCATTGTCCCATTTCAAATGTTATGTAGGGCTTTTGCTGGTTTTCTGTTTTATTGCGATAATCAAAAATGTTTTCTGGTTGCTGGTTTTTCCAGGCCAGCCCTCGTGGAGGTGATCGAACAATGTAGTCACTGTTTTCGATAATGGCCCAGTTTCTTCCTGTTGAGGCACCGGTAAAAACACGCTGCGGGTCATATGCCCTGAAATGGTCTACCCATTTTTCCAGGTAGGGTACATAGTTGCCTGAAGGTTCATTGCCATAAGCCATCATACAAAAGGAAGCATGGTTTCCGTATTCATCAATAATACGTTTGCTTTCCTCCATCAGGTATTTATCAATAGGTTTACCATTCCCCAGTGATGTAGAGTATTTTGCCCAACTTGGGCCTTCTACCTGCAAATAGATGCCTGCTTTATCAGCAGCAACAAATGCTGATTCAGGCGGACAATAAGAGTGAAATCGCATGTGGTTAAGGCCGAATGACTTGCAAATGTTAAAAATTCTATACCATTCTTCCTCGTTTGTTGGTGGATACCCTGTTAATGGAAAAACACAACATTCGGTTGTTCCTCGTAGAAAAGTGGGAATGCCGTTTATTTCAAAATGTTTATCTTTTACAGTAAACTCGCGCATACCAAAAATTTCTGTTTTTTCATCCAATACTTTGTTTTCATGCAAAATCTTCACGCGTGCCTGGTACAGGTTTGGTTCAAATTCGCTCCACAATTTGTAACCGCTTCCCATGTGCAGGTTCAAATTCATTCGATTGCTTATAACCTTTTTTTCGAGTTTATTAAAATGCAATGGGGTATTATGGTTAAAAGGCGTTATATCAATTGAAATATACGCGTTTTTTAATTCGTGGGTTTGTTCCATATTAACCTTGGCAATTACCTGGTCATTTATAATATCCGGTTGAAGTTTGATAGATTTAATATGCGATTTGTTAACTGCTTTTAAGCAGATCATTCCTGCAATGCCGTTCCAGTTTCCCTGTGTGTGGTCAGTTATGCTGTGTGAATTAATTCCGGGGTCAATTTTTCTGATTGCATTGTCAACCATTACGGTGATTACATGTTTTCCTGGAGAAATTGTACCTGCATCGATTTCATATTGGTGCGGGGTTGAAAGGCTGTTTTGTTTTCCCAGGGGGATTTCATCTATCCACACTTTTGTTTGCCAGTGGGGGCGTTCAAGGTATAAAACAATAATCTTATCTTTCCATTTCAATGGTATTTCAATTTCTTTTTGATACCAGGCCATTCCAACATAACGTTTTACAGGGGTTAGCCAGAATGGAAATTTAGGGTTTTCAATATCCCTAAACTTTTTCATACTTGGGTTATAGAACCAGGAACTATCGTAAATGCTCCCTGTCCAGTTCGTTTTCAATCCGGGGTCATCACCAATGTTATGGTCTCTTAACGAGCCGGGCAGGCTCAGTGAATTTTCAAATCTGTGACGATACCATTTTTCCTTTAATCCAATTTCATTTTTATCCAGTTTATAGTTCCATTTTCCGGAGAGATCAATCTGCGTTGTTGATTGGCACTGAATTAATAGAATTGAGAAAAGTAATATAACATAGGTTTTTATCTTCATATTTTTTACCATTCAGAAATATGTTTAAAATCATTCTTGTTTTAGCGTGGAATACAAACTATAAATTCATAAATTTAGAAAATTATTTTCCAGATACCATTTATTGTAGTGATTTAAAACTATGTATAGTATCGTTTTAAATAGTTAGTTATGAAAACATTAAAAATTATTTTACACGTTTAAAAATATAGTAAATGCTTCATTTTTTATCATTTCCTTTTGCAGAGGGATTACGTTTCGTATCAAATCCCTCTATGAGGGTTTCACTTGTTCTAATTGTGTTATTTTTCGGTTGCAGCCATTCCGGGGATCAAAAGCCTGAAATAAACGTCAAATATGGAATAACCGGTGTACCTTTTAGCAAGGTACATATACATGATAACTTTTGGTTACCTAAAATAGAAACCAATCGCAAGGCCACCATACCGGCATCGTTTCAAAAATGTGAGGAAATGGGACGTATGGATAATTTTCTTATTGCGGGAGGAAAAATTGAAGGCAACGTAAAAGGTGCCATGCCTTTTGACGATACCGATGTTTACAAAATAATTGAAGGGGCTTCCTATTCAATGACTACAATACCCGATCCTGAACTGGATGCCTATGTTGACTCTGTTATTTCTCTTATTGCAATTGGACAGGAAGAAAATGGTTATCTTACTACTTATAAAACAATTGATACGACAGTTTCCCCTGCCTTGTGGTGCCCTCCCGGTGGTCATTGGGAAAACCTGGAATGCAGTCATGAATTATACAACAGCGGGCACATGTTTGAAGCGGCGGCTGCCCATTATATAGCCACTGGAAAAACTAATTTTCTGGATATTGCTACCAAAAATGCTGATCTGCTGGTAAAAATATTGAATGAAGAAAAACCAAACAATGTGCCTGGACATCAAATTGTTGAGACCGGGCTTATAAAATTATACCGTATAACAAATAAAAAGGAATATCTTGATCTTGCACGGCATTTTCTTGATGCCAGGGGAGATTCAACAAAACGTGAATTGTGGGGGCCGTATAACCAGGACCACATGCCGGTAACCCATCAGGATGAGGCGGTTGGGCATGCCGTGCGTGCAGCATACATGTATGCAGGAATGACTGATATAGCGGCTTTATTTAACGATAAAGCATATGAAAATGCCGTAGATAAAATTTGGGAAAACGTAGTTTATAAAAAAATATACATTACCGGGGGAATTGGTTCAAGACATGAAGGTGAGTCATTTGGTGCAAATTACGAACTTCCTAATCTCACGGCGTATAATGAAACTTGTGCGGCTATTGCCAATGTATATTGGAACTATCGCATGTTTTTACTTCATGGTGATGCAAAGTATATTGATGTACTGGAAAGGAGCCTTTACAACGGTGTGATATCCGGTGTGGCCCTTGATGGAAAAACTTTTTTCTATCCAAATCCATTGGAGTGTAATATGGAGTATAAATTTAACAGCGGAGGTAGTTTGAAACGGGAACCATGGTTTGGTTGCTCATGTTGCCCCAGCAATATGTGCCGTTTTATGCCATCGGTGCCTGGTTATGTGTATGCTAAAAAGGAAGATAATTTATATATCAATTTATTTGTTCAGAATAATTG
>JBNLCS010000345.1:0-4309 GCA_050303935.1 Bacteroidales bacterium | reverse complement strand
GTTTACATTTAAAAATTAAGGGTTGCATTACGAACGATTGGCACATTGATAGCCAGGGAGGACTGGGAGAAATAAAAAAACAAGGCATCCCCACGTATGCACATGAGATGACCCGTAAGATTGCCCACGAAAAAAATCTGCCGGTGCATAATTTTGGTTTTACCGATTCTCTCGAATTAACCCTTAACAGTTTAACCATTCATTGTGAATATTTTGGACCGGCACATACCATGGACAATATTATTATATGGGTGCCACAGGAAAAAATTCTTTTTGCCGATTGTATGGTAAAGGATATGCGCACTCAAAATCTTGGTAATACTAACGATGGCGATGTAAATGCTTATTTAAGTACGCTTCTTAAAGTGAAAAATAATTTTCCCGATGCGGAATTTGTAATTCCCGGCCATGGCTTACATGGGGGGATGGAATTACTTGAACATACCATCCAAAATTGTCCAAATTACCCAGAATAATCAACAGAAACAGAATATTTAATATTCAATCTTATCCGGCAAAATTATAGTAAATATACTTCCTTTACCCAATTCACTTTCCGCTTTTATTTCACCATTTAATTTTCCTATAAATTCTTTGCATAATATCAATCCCAATCCTGTACCCGTTTCACCTTTTGTTCCTTCAGTTGATTTTGAATTTTCAATATTGAATATGGTTTGTAATTTTTTTGGTGAAATTCCTGTACCACTATCCTTTATTTCAATAGTTATAGAATTATTATCTGATTTAAAAGCCTCTATATCAATCGTTCCGTCTTCGGTAAATTTATTTGCATTCGTTAATAAATTTCTTAGTACAGCGTTTAAAATATTTTGATCGGAATGGATGATAATAGTACCATCTACCTTGCTGCTTATCTTATTATTTTTAGATTGGGCTAAACTTTTAAGTAAGTTTACACAACTGTTAATTAAATGTTCAAGTTGTATTTCCTCTATATTTAGATTTAATTGACCTGATTGAGACCTTGCCCAACTGAGCAAATTTTCCAGTAGTCCTGATATGTTCTTGGTTGAATTAAACATCGCGATAAGAAACTTCAATTTTTTTTCATCATCTAACTTATCATACTTTTTAATAAGTATTTCATTAAATCCAATAATGGAGCTTAAGGGATTTTTTAGGTCATGAGCAATAATTGAAAATAATTTATCTTTTGTTGCATTGGTTTCCTTTAAGCTTTTATTGGTACTGGTAAGTTCTTCGGCCTGACATTTTAGTTCTTCTGATTGTTCTTCAATTTGCTGTTGTCTTGCTTCAAGCTGTACGTTTATATACTTTAAATCTTCGTTAGCTTTATTCAAATCTTTCGTTCTTTTTTTAACTTGTTTTTCAAGAAAAACCTTTTGTCTTTTTATCTGGGTTATCCTAAGATAGTATATAGTCACTATTGTGCCAACAATGATTAAACCCGCAAATATATAAAACAGTAGCGTGTTATACCAAGGGGGGAGAATCTTTAAAGATATTGCCATACCATCATTATTCCAAAGGCCATCATTATTTGATGCTTTGACCCTAAATATATATTCCCCCGGATTCATATTAGTATACGTGGCATCTCTTCTATTCCCAACATAGTTCCAGTTTTTATCAAATCCTTCCATTTTATAGGCATACTTGTTCTTTTTAGGATTTGTAAAATGTAATGCTGCGAATTCAAATAACAAAACATTGTTTCTATACGAAAGTATAATTTCTGAAGTCTCATTAATTGGTTTGTTAAGAATTACATCCCCATTAACTTCTTCTCCGACTTTTACTGATTTATAAAATAATTTAAAATCAGTTATAGCTACTTTCGGAACAAATGGGTTTGGTTTTATACTATCTGGATAGAATATATTCAACCCGTTTGAACCACCGAAATAAATTCGGCCATTTTGATCCTTAAAATATGCATTGTGCCAAAATTCATTTCCCTGAAGCCCGTCTTCAACGGTATAATTGATAAAAGTATCTTTTGATACTACAAAATGAGATAAACCACCAAATGTACTTAGCCACAAATCCCCGTTATCGCTCTCTACAATACCGTTAACCTGCTCATTAACTAACCCGTCTTTTTCATGATAAACTGAAAAACCTAATGTATTATCTTCGGTTATGTTACTAAAATCATTTCCTTGTCTTATTACTTTGTTTAAGCCAGAAGATGTCCCTATCCACATGGTACCATCTTTAGCCTGACAAAATACATTAATCATATTATTACTAATACTATTAGGATTTCCCTTTTCATGTTTATAATTTATAAATTTCAAGGTATCTTTGTTTTTCTCAGAATATGGTAGTATACTAAAACCATTTTCACGACCACCTATCCATAAGTTACCAGAATTGTCTTCAAAAATAGACCAAATTATGTTATTTGAAATACTTCTGGGGTCTTCTGGATCATTTAAAAAAGCAATATAGTTACCTGATTCATCAAATTTGTACAAACCGTTACCCCATGAGCCTACCCACATTCGTTGATCGCGGTCTTCAATAATATTAAATTTCCAATATCCCCATTGAAAAAACTCTTGTTCGAAGTTATAGTGTCCCATTTTATTCTTTTTAAGTACGGAGATAGCCCCTCCTACCCTGCACGCCCATACGTCGCCATTTTTTCTTTGAACAAGGGACAAAACACTGTTTTGATTAGACTCGGTATCCGGTATATAACGAAATATATTGGGGTTTAGGTTGTTATTCTCATAAACCAACTTGTTAATACCTCCATTTAAATCAATACCTACCCATATTTCGTTATCGCGTGTACTGTGAATTGAAGAAATAACATTACCACTCAATGAATTAGGGTTCTGAGGGGATGAATATAAATGATAAAATGGTTTTTTATATAGGTTATATTTACATAATCCCTGATCAAAAGTACCTACCCACAAAACCCCGGAGCCATCAATAAATAATGAGAAAATAGTATTGCTGCTTATGGATGTGTTATTGGTTTCGTTATAAACGAATTGGACTAATGTATCTTTATTCGTATCAAACAGATACAAACCTTTTGACTCTGTTCCGATCCATAATCTGTTTTTACTATCAAGTAATATATTGTTTTTACCTTCTGGTTCTACGTTTATTCTTCCAATATCTACTTTTTCATACGTGTCAGATTCTTTACTATATTTTAATTTGTAAAGGCCAAAATTAGTTCCAATCCAAAGATTTCCATTTTTATCTTCCCCAACCGAATTTACTAATATATCATCCTGTATAAAAGTGTGTGTAGAAACCAGCTTTTCTCTCTCTTCATCAAAATATAACAATGTATCGGAAAAAACCAATATTTTACCACTTTGGTTTTGGTATATTTCAGATATGACTAAATTATCAGAAGGTACAGGGTAACTTGTAATTATATAATTGTGTTCATCATACATGTTTTTCATTACAACTTTATTTAAATCTGACTCAGAAGATACCCAGAAATAACCCAATGAATCCTGGATCACATTGTTTACATTTCTTCTTGTTGTACTATTGCTATCAACAGGGGGCAATTGAAATCTTAAAAATTTATCTGTTTTCGAGTCATATATATTTATAGTTTCCCCCGCAACCGGAATTATCCATATGTAACCCTGATTATCCAAATATATCTCTGATATTTCATTTATACTTAAACTATTGCTATCATACGGGTCATGTCGAAACACTTTAAAATTATAGCCATCATATCTGTTTAAACCATTAAAGGTTGAAATCCACAAAAAACCCTGGTCATCTTGTTTTATCGAAGTTATAGTTGGACTAGACAAACCGTCTTCCATAGTAACCCTTTCAAATTGACCAAAAGTTATATTAAAAGTACTGCAAGTAAAAAGATGTAATAATATACTTAATCTAATTTTAGACAGACTTTCATGTTGAATTCCTTTTCTTATATATTTTTCTATCAAAGTACCCCCAGATTTATACAGTTCAATAACAAAATAAGATATGAATTTTTTTCACATTTTCAAAGCAACGACATCGTTTGAAACACATTGTAAAACATCCATATTAAACAAATGTACTTTCTATTTTAATAAAACAAACCAGTAATCTAAAAGTCCTAAATATAAGTCAAAGATAAATAAAATTATATATAATTAATATTTACTGATATTACACATCATTAATTGATTAAGTTTATTTAATTATATCTTAATGACTAATAAGGTCTTCATAATTCAATAATTTATAAACTTTAGTTACTTGTGTAAGCTCCCTATTTTTAGAGACTGTTTAAAATTCGTTTTTAGAATTTTTTATAGTGTATTTTTGTTCCAGATGA
>JBNLCS010000344.1:0-5170 GCA_050303935.1 Bacteroidales bacterium | reverse complement strand
AAAATTTTCAAAAATGGAAATAGCAGCAACATAATCTTTGTTAAGATAACATTCAATAGCATGTGTAAATTTATCATCAGTAGACGTATCTGATCTTTTAATACAATCAGGGTCATACTTTGTGTAATAATGAGCATAAAGTTTTTCGTTTTCAGGAGATCCGGGATTTTTTAACAAAAATATACTCAGAAATGAAATCAGTATAAGAATACTAGCTGCTATATTGTATTTTTTTGTTACGAGCTTAATAATCTTGGTCCTATAATTATGTTGAGGTATATTACTTTCACGTATAATTCTACCTATTTTATTTTCAAAAGAATCCAATTCCTTATCTGAAAGGGTCTCATCAAGTTCCCTGATAAGCACTAATTCTTTTAGCAACATATTATTGCTTAAAAGTAGGGCTTCGAATTCTTTTTTCTCTTTTAAAGTTAACTCACCATCTAGGTATTTCTGCGATGTTATTAAGTCGTTCATTTTTAACTTCTTTAAATTTTGGATTTGAACGAATAGTTTCGATTAAATGCTTCTTACAAATATATTTTTTATTTTTCGTATGCTGGTCACTACTATAACCCATTTTCATGGTTATATCTTTTATCTTGTCACCGTTAAAAAAATGGTTTAACAATTTCTTGCACTCATCTCCCAATTTGTTAAAATATTCTTTATAAATTTTCTGTCTTTCCCTTTTTTCGTAAATTTTATCAAATTCCGATTCTGTTAAATGAATCTCAGAAGTTATCTCCACATTTTCATTACGTGCACTTTTTTTTAATTCTTTGATCCACACAATTTTTGCAATTCCAAATAAATACGTACCAAATTGGCAATTAATTTCCAGCGATTTTTTTCTTAACTTTTCAAAAATAATTACCAAAGTCTCTTGCAATACATCTTCTGCGTCAAACAAATTACCTTTATTATTAATAACAAAACGTTTTATTTTAGGGAAGTAATTCCTTATAAGATATTGGATTACCTCCTCATTTTCATGTCTGACACCATCAAATATCTCCTGATCATTAAATTTCCGCATCCCTCTTCATAATTAATAAGTATCAATAGTAACCTAAAAGTAATCGGCAAAATACAATTTTTTTTTAAAAAAATCGTACTTATCATAAAGAACGTTAAGAAAATGAATATGTTACATACTACATGAACAAATTAAATTTCTATCACCATAAGCATCGTTCAGTCTGTCAACAGGGGGCCAAAATTTATTATCTTTTATCCATAACAGCGGAAAACCTGCTTTTTGACGTGAGTACTCATGTTTCCATTCATCCTGCATTAACGTGATATGGGAATGAGGGGCATTTTTTAATACATTATCTTTTTTATCAACTTTACCTTCAGCAATTTCGGTTATTTCGTTAAAGATGCTAATCATTGCTTCAATAAAACGATCCAATTCTTTTTTTGATTCACTTTCAGTAGGCTCAACCATTAAAGTTCCATGTACCGGAAAAGAAACGGTAGGCGCATGAAAACCATAATCAATTAACCTTTTGGCGACATCAATCTCATTAACACCGGCAAAAGTTTTAAAGCTACGGCAATCGATAATCATTTCGTGTGCAACTGTACCATTTTTTCCTTTATATAAGATATGGTAGTATTTGTCAAGTTTTGAAGCAATGTAATTTGAATTTAAAATTGCCATTTTGGTAACATTGGTTAATCCTTCCCAACCAAGCATTCTACAATATGCATACGAAATTAAAAGAATACTTGCACTTCCCCAAGGAGCGCCGGCAATAGCTCCAGTACCATTTGTTCCTCCCGTTTCAATTACAGGATGAGTAGGTAAAAATTGGGTTAAATGTTTGGTCACGCAAATTGGCCCAACGCCCGGCCCTCCTCCTCCATGTGGTATTGCAAAGGTTTTATGCAGGTTTAAATGACAAACATCAGCCCCTATTTTTGCAGGGTTTGTCAGCCCAACCTGAGCATTCATATTGGCACCATCCATATAAACTTGCCCACCATTATCATGGATAATTTGGGTTATCTCACATATATTTTCCTCATAAACCCCATGAGTCGAGGGATAAGTTATCATGATACAGGATAAGTTATCCCTGTTATCAACGGCTTTCTTGAGCAAATCATCTTTATCAATATTACCCTGATCGTCACATTTCACAATTACAATATTCATACCTGCCATAGCAGCACTTGCAGGGTTGGTTCCATGTGCAGATGAAGGTATTAGCACAACATTCCTATGCTCTTCACCAATGCTTTTATGATATTCTTTTATTACAGCCAAACCAGCATATTCACCTGATGCACCCGAATTAGGCTGAAAACTGATCCCATCAAATCCTGTTATTTCTTTTAGGTCTTTTCCCAACTCATAAAACAGCTGTTGATAACCCTCTGTTTGGTTTATTGGAGCAAAAGGATGAATAGACCCGAACTCTGTCCAACTTAATGGAAGCAGTGTGCTAGCAGCATTTAACTTCATTGTACATGAACCTAGTGATATCATGGAATCGGTCAATGATATATCTTTCTTCTCCAACCTTTTTATATATCGCATCATTTCTGTTTCAGAATGATATAGCTTAAATATTTCATAATTCAGGAAGTCATCGTTTCTTAAAAACTCTGTTGGTATGGTTGTGATTTTGTCTAATTTTAAAAGTATATCGATTTTTTTCCCAACAGTAGATGCGAATATTCCGGCTAAATCATTAATGTCTTTAATATTTACCGTTTCATTAATACTGATACCTATATCGCCATTGTCAAAATATCTTAGATTAATATTTTTTTCAAGTGCATATATTTCAATATCTTTTTGGTTCATATTTTCAGGGACCTCAATGCGTAAGGTATCAAAATAAATCTTGTTTTTGTTTTCAAACCCTATTTGTTTCAGTAACCTTTCCAATACACAAGCACTGGCATGGATTTTACTTGCTATTTTTTGCAAACCTTCCTTTCCATGGTAAATAGCATACATTCCAGACATTATTGCAAGTAACGCTTGTGCCGTGCATATATTTGATGTTGCTTTTTCTCGTTTAATATGCTGTTCCCTGGTTTGCAATGCCATTCTGTATGCTTTATTTCCCAATGAATCAATTGAGATACCAATGATCCTTCCAGGAATAAGTCTTTTGAATTCTTCCCTGGTTGCAAAATATCCTGCATGCGGCCCTCCATATCCCATAGGTAACCCAAATCGTTGCGATGAGCCAACAACAATATCAGCCCCCCATTTACCAGGTGGTTCAAGCAAGACCAACGACATCAAATCGGCTACTACAGCCAGCAGCATGTTTTTTTCTTTTATTTTTCCGGAAAATTTACGATAATCATTTACAGTTCCTGAATTATTGGGATATTGCACCAATGCACCAAAAAACCCGGATACTGGTTCAAAAGTATCATAATCCCCAACAATAACCTCAATTCCAAGATGAGTAGCACGGGTTTTTATAACATCCAGGGTCTGCGGAAAGACTTCGGTATCAATAAAAAACTTGTTAACACCTTCTTTCGCAGCTTGTCGTTGCCTGGCATTGAACATTAAAATCATTGCTTCCGCGGCTGCCGTTGATTCATCCAGTAACGATGCATTTGCGAGTTCCATTCCGGTAAGACTTGTTATGGTTGTTTGGAAATTTAGAAGTGCTTCCAACCTTCCCTGGGATATTTCTGCTTGGTATGGCGTATATGAGGTGTACCAATTTGGATTCTCAAAAATATTACGTTTAATTACTGATGGTGTTAATGTACTGTAATATCCCATTCCTATATATGACCTGAAAACTTGATTTTTAAAAGATATTTCCCGTATCCTGTTTAAATAATCGTGCTCATTTATAGCATCCGGTATATTCAAAGGTTTGTCCAGTCTTATATTCTGGGGAACCGTTTTATTAATCAGTTCATCAATACTATCCAGATTAAGCTCGTTAAGCATATCATTAATTTCATCTTCCCGAGGCCCAATATGCCTATTATAAAAATCAAATTCGTGTTGCATTTATTTTATATTAAAAAGGGATTTGTGTTTTTTTCGAAACCTACTGTTGTACTTGGCCCGTGACCTGAATAAACAGTCATTTGGTCATTTAATGGTAAGATTTTTTCCTTGATTGATTTAATTAATGTTTCGTGATTCCCTCCCTGAAAATCAGTTCTGCCAATACTATTTTTAAAAAGTACATCGCCAACTATAATAAAATTATTCTTTTTACTTAATATAGCAATACTACCAGGAGAATGACCAGGTAAATGAATAATGTTTAATTTATCATTATCAAAATCGATGGTATCCCCTTCATCCAAATATATTTCAATTGCAGGGGGTCTGATGATATTAAAACCAAACATCATTCCTTGCAGCTCTGCATTTTGCATTAAAAACTCGTCATCTTTGTGAGCTGCTACTTGAATATCAAAATTTTCATTTACAAAACTATTTCCTGCAACATGATCTACATGGCCATGTGTATTTACTAATAGTTTGGGACTTAGTTTGTTTTTTTCAATAAAATTCAAAAAGTGTTGTTTTTCTTCAGCATAATAACAGCCTGGATCGATTATGATACAATCTTTGTTATCAGCCGTTAATACGTACGTATTTATTTGAAAGTCATTATACGGAAAAGTATTTACATTTATCATTATATAGGGTTTAACGTTGAACTCCTTTTAACATGGGAACAAAAATAAAGTTCCCATGTTTACTAATTTCAACAGAATTATCTGTTTTTTTATCTATTACAGTCATTTCCTGATTTGCCCGGTTTCCAATTGGGGCAACAATGCGCCCACCATTTTTAAGTTGAGTTATCAATTTTTCTGGTATTTTAGGCGCACCTGCTGTAATTAATATTCTATCGTAGGGTGCGTAACCTGGAATTCCTTCATATCCATCACCATAAAAAAACAACGGTTTGTATCCTAACTCCCCAAGTTTTTTTTGGGCATATAAAAAAAGTTGTCTTTGTCTTTCAATTGTATAAACTTTAGCACCCATTTCAAGTAAAACGGCTGTTTGGTAGCCAGAACCAGTTCCTACTTCAAGAATTTTCATTCCTTTTTCAACTTGTAAAATTTCGGTCTGAAATGCTACCGTATAAGGTTGAGAAATAGTTTGCCCTGCAGATATTGGAAAAGCTTGGTCTTTATATGAAAACTG
>JBNLCS010000343.1:0-2637 GCA_050303935.1 Bacteroidales bacterium | reverse complement strand
AACAGAACCTGCATTAATTACCCTTTCGGCTATTTTCTTATACCCATTATTTGACAAAATCAAATGCTCCGGTGCATACAGGTTAATCATATCGATCACTTCACCTTCATTTTTAAGTTTTACTAAAGCACTTTTATCAATTGAAGCAGTAGCAATATCTTTTCTGGGTAACTTCTCCAGTTGTTTTTTTACCTCCTGTTGTACACTTTCAATTACGCCATCATCAAAAGTTACCATTAACACATGACTATCAGTCCCATGTTCAGCTTGTGCCAGCAAATCAGATGCTACAAAAACCGGATTGCTCATTTTATCTGCAACAACCATTACTTCTGATGGCCCTGCGGGCATATCAATAGCTACACCTTGTCTGTTAGCTACTTGTTTAGCTGCAGTAACGTATTGGTTACCGGGACCAAAGATTTTATAAACAGCTGGTACTGTTTTTGTTCCAAAGGCCATAGCACCTATTGCCTGAACACCTCCCAGCCTGAAAACACGTGTAACTCCTGTTATAGCTGCTGCGTACAAAATTGCAGGATGCACCTCCCCGTTTTTATCAGGAGGGGAACAAAGGATTACCTCTTTACAGCCGGCAATTTGCGCCGGAATGGCAAGCATTAAAACTGTTGAAAACAACGGGGCTGTTCCTCCGGGAATATATAATCCTACCTTTTCAATAGGTGTTGGTTTTTGCCAGCACTTTACACCAGGAACTGTTTCAATCACTTTACTTTCTGTTTGTTGTGACAAGTGGAATTTTTTGATATTCCCGGCAGCTATGTCAATAGCTTGTTGTAACGATTGGGATACTTTTGATTGTGAACTTTCTATCTCATCGTTAGAAACTTCAATTTCCTGAATCTTCACCTTATCAAATTTTTCAGTATAATCTAATAAGGCGATATCCCCTTTTGTTTTAATGTCATCAAACACTCTTTTCACCACATCATCAAGATTGGATGCAGACATTTGTGGACGTTTAACTATTTTATCCCATTCACTTCTATCAGGTTCCTTAAAAATTTCCATTTTATTCGGGTAAATTAATTACAAAATCATTTTTTCTATCGGAATAACAAGGATGCCCTGAGCGCCATTAGCTTTTAATTTATCAATAATGTCCCAGAATTCATCCTCACGAATTACCGAGTGTAACGAACTCCATCCTTCTTCAGCAAGTGGGGTAATGGTTGGACTCTTCATACCGGGTATTATCTCAATTATTTTGTCAAGGTTTTTGTTTGGTGCATTTAACAGAACATATTTAAAGTTTTTTGACCGCTGTACCGACCGTATCCTAAACAGCAAATTATCTAAAATCTCTTTTTTTGCGATAGTAAGCTTTTTTGTAGAAACCATTACAGCTTCGGATCGCATCACTACTTCTACTTCTTTTAAACCATTGCTAATAAGTGTACTTCCTGAGCTCACAATATCAAAAATAGATTCAGCCAAACCTATGCTTGGTGCTATTTCCACCGAGCCACTTATTACATGTATCTCGGCTTTAATATTGTTTTCATCCAGAAACTTTTGTAAAATTTTAGGGTATGAGGTAGCAATCCATTTTCCGCTAAAATATGATTTTCCATTATATTCTTCAGCTTTTGGAATGGCAAGGGATAACCGGCAACCTGCGAATCCCAGTTTTTCAATTAAATCAACATCAATTTCTTTTTCGGCCACTACATTCTCGCCCACGATGCCTATATCAGCTACACCATCATATACATATTGTGGTATGTCATCATCCCTTAAATAAAGTACTTCTATTGGATAATTTTGTGAAATTGAAATAAGTTTTCGGTCACTGTTGGCCATTTTTATTCCACATTCGGCCAGTAACTCTGAAGATTTTTCACTTAACCTTCCTGACTTTTGAATGGCAATACGTAGATTTTCCATTTTATTGTTTTGTTTTAAATAAAAAAAGGTTTGCAGAAAATGCAAACCTTTTGTTTTAATATTGTTTTTACTTTCCACATAGTTTAACCGGCATCATTTGCCATGATGATGTTCCAAATGGTTACTATGTGAAAAATTTATTATCATATTACAGTTTTATGATACAATATTACATAATTTTTCAAAATTGAGCAATAAAAAATTATTCAATCATATTTTTCCAGCAATGATTTTGAAATATCATCCCATTCCTCAACGATACTATTATTAAACTGTTCATAACCCGATCTTGAATACCAGTAAGCAGCGTTTCCATGATCCCCTTCAAGCCGGTGCAAGTATGCATGCACCCATGAGCCATCATTTGAGGGATCATCCTGGGCTATGGAGTGAGCTATATCCCATTGTTGATTTGCAGCATACCACATGGCTTTCAACAATGGATGTAAATCTTCTTCCGGTTCTACATTGTTAATACTTTTTTTAAAACTCTGAAAATCCATGATTATATAATTTGATTATCAATTTTTGCTGCCAGTATAAAATCATTCTCAGATAAACCGTCAATTGAAAAAGTATAAATCTCTATTTCTAACCGTGCATAGTAAACATGTAAAACAGGGTGATGCCCCTCATTTTCTGCAATTTCTGCAATTTTATTAACAACATCAATAGTGTGTTTATAATTTACTAGATTATAGTATTTAAGAAGTTTCTTATTATTCTCTA